>DAXF01000003.1 GCA_002506255.1 Methanomassiliicoccaceae archaeon UBA367 | reverse complement strand
CTGCTGGTCTTCTGGACATAAAGTGTTTTGACCAGGCGGGAGTCATATCCCTCTTCCATCATCTTCCTGACGTCTTCTGGTCTGTTAAGACGGTTGTATATTGTTCTGTACTCGTCGTATTCCATTAAATGACCTTTGTTAATTTGTCGCGGAGATCCTCGGCCGCGGACAGAACAACGTCCTTGACCATGGATGTAGGGGGACAATATGCGTTCTCGGCATATGAGAGGAGACTCTCCACGGTGTCCCCTCTGGCTATCATACCGGTGATCCAGTTGATACGTCCATTGGCATTCTCGCCCGCCAGGATCTGGGCACCTATTATCTTGTGGGATGACGCATCAGCGGATATCTTCACAGTCAGTGCCTTCCCTCCGGGGTGATACCTGGCCCTCGTAGACCCGCTGGCCTTGCCCTCTATGCTTCTTATGCCGTACCATTCGGCTAGGCTGTGCGATAGGCCCGTGCCTCCGATCTCCATGCCTCCGATCCTGCTGATCCAGGGGCTGCACACGGGACCCAGGGTCTCGCCGCCGCCTGCGGCGTTCGTACCTGCCACCGCTCCCTGCCTTACGGCTGAAGAACCGAGCTGGCTCATGGTGGGGCCGTTGCCGGGGGCGGACTGGCACTGTATCAGGTCCCCTGCGACGAAGATATCCTTCTGCAGGCGTCCTTTCACATAGGGCTGCATCGAAGGTGATACTGCCACAGCGCCCAGCTGGCCTATGTCCAGGCTCAGCATCTTGGGTATTTCCAGATTGGCACGTACGCCCGTGGCGAACACAACCATGTCACAATCGTAGTCCTCTCCGGCCGCTGTCACACCTTCGACCTTATCAGTCCCCTTCACGCCCTGCACGGGTGCGTTGAGCACGAATTTGATGCCTCTGCTCTCAAGGTGCTTCTGGATAGGTATCGCCATATCCGGGTCCGCTATGCGGGGTATGACCTGCCCCATCATCTCTATGACCGTGACCTTCAGGCCCATGTTGCGCATGGCGACCGCCATCTCGAGACCTATTACCCCGGCGCCGCAGATGACGGCGCTTTCAGAATCCTTCATGGCCTTCTCTATGGCCATACCGTCCATGATAGTCCTGACCACGAAAACGTTCTTGAGGTCCTTGCCTGGAACCGGAGGCACGAACACCGTGCCGCCGGTCGCGATGACGAGGGAATCGTAAATGTGCTCTTTGCCGCCGGCGACGACTTTCTTGGCCGTTCCGTCAACGTTCTCGGCCCTCGTTCCTATGAGGACATCTATGTTCCTCTCTCTCTTGTAGAAAGCGGGGTCATGCATTATGATGTCCTTCCATTCGGAAACACCCTCCAGGACCCAAGGTATCGCGCAGGGGGAATAGGCTATGTGCTCATCCTCGGTTATCACGGTTATCTCTGCGTTCTTGTCCTTCTTCCTAGCCGCGGAAGCGGCAGTAAGCCCGGCCGCTCCAGATCCGATGATGACGATTCTTCTAGCCATTACACTCTGAATCGGTTGATGGTTGGTACACTATTAAACGATTTTCAGAATTCATCTCGTGTGCGGAGAGGCAAAAGATATAACGGGAACAGTTATCGGACATCCATGGAGAAGAGGAGATCCGCGTCTCAGCCCGAGGCCGTCTGGAAGGAGAAGGACCTTGTGTCAGGACGTGAGGAGGACGCTATGGTGGCCATATTCCGAACCAGCGGATGTTCGTGGGCCAAGAAGGGCGGCTGTACAATGTGCGGCTATAGCTCGGCATCCCTATCAGAGGTTACCTCGGAAGACCTGATGAGCCAGGTTGATGCAGTGATGGAGAGATACGAAGGTGAGAAATTCGTGAAGCTCTATACCTCAGGCAGTTTTCTTGATGACGGAGAGATACCGCCGGAGGTCAGGGATAGGATATTCCGAGAGTTTTCCGGTTGCTCCCGCATACTTTTCGAGAGCCGTCCTGAGTACGTTAGTCGCGATACTCTTTCCAAGGTCCCGAAAACCGTCACTCTGGCACTCGGCCTGGAGTCATCCGATCCAGAGGTTCTCTCCAAGTCAGTGAGGAAAGGATTCACTCCTGATGATTCCCGAATGGCCGGGGAGTGTGCCAAGGAGATGGGCCTGAGTGTCAGGACATATCTTCTCCTGAAGCCCCCGTTCATGACAGAATCGGAATCCATAGAGGATGCGCTGAGGTCCATAGCCTTCGCCGATTCGTTCTCGGATGAGATCTCCATAAATCCTGTGAATGTTCAGCGCGGAACGTACCTGGAGTATCTATGGCGCAGAGGCGGTTACAGGTCGCCCTGGATCTGGACCCTGAGGAAGGTCATCATGAAGGCAGCCCCCCTTACGAAGGCGAGGATAATGTCTTCCCCGTCCGGAGGAGGGACGCAGAGAGGAGTTCACAACTGTGGGGTCTGCGACAGAAAGATTTTAGATGCGATTCACAAATTCTCCATAACACAGGACCTCGGCTGCATGGACGCTCACTGCGAATGCGAAGAGCAATGGAAAAGGTATCTGGAGTCGGAGAAGATGCTGGGAACTGCGGCTGACATCGGCCGCGGCATCAGAGACGAACTTATGTTGGTAGGTAGGTAATCATGGTCGAGTACGATATCAAGAAAGGATGGCACAGCAACATCGAAGGAGACAAGCTCAGAGAGATGATGGCAAGGATCTTCGGCAACGCAAAGGCCGAGGGGAACATGGTCGTCTCTGAATACGGGATATTGTCCCGTATAGAGGTGGAGGTTCTTTCCAAGACCTCGATGCATGTAGCCACGGAATCCGCCAAGGACGGCCTGACCGACGAAGCGATACTGGATGCGAAGAGGAAGCTCAACGTCTTCGTGGAAGAGGCCACCGGTTTCGATGTCAAGGCCCGTAAGAAGAGGGCTCAGGACAAGGCCAAGAAAGGCTACTGATCTCTTTGGACCCCCGCCTCCTATTATTGTATATAGGGGGATAGGGAACTCTTAAATATAGGTCGTTCATACGACGGGACAGATTAACGCGCGCGGCGTTTGACCAAACGCATCGGGCAATGCAATTGCAACCCATGCTCTCTCCCGCACAAGCTGTTCTGGGAGGGATACGGCGTCACGGTCAGAGGTTAGGGCGCGAGAATCGGATGAAAAACGCGAGATTAGCGAAGATACTCTCGCAGGATGTGAAAAATGTCACAGAGGAGACGTCCGAAAAGGGGTTCCCAGGGTTTCGGTCCAAGGAAAAGAGCACAGTCGCAGACCCCCAGACTGGATTCTTGGGCAGAGGGCAGCGGAGCCCCTAAAATCCAGGGATTTGCCGGCTACAAGGCCGGTATGACTCATGCATTCACTATAGACAAGCGTGCCAAAAGCACAACCTCCGGAATGGAGCTTCAGGTGCCGGTAACGGTGCTGGAGGTTCCCCCCATGAGGATAGCCGCAGTAAGGTTCTACGCGTCCGAATTGGACGGACTGAAGACCGCCGGCGAGGTTTGGGCCCAGGATCTGGACCCCCTGCTCTCTAAGCGTCTGTCCGTTCCTAAGGCGCACACCGAGGCCTCCTTCTCCAAGTATGATGGGATAGAGGTCGAGGATGTTCGCGTTCTGGCATACACTCAGCCAAAGATGGTCAAGGGAGTGCCCAAGAAGGTTCCCGATCTCATGGAGCTCAGGATCGGCGGCGGCACAATCGACGAGAGGATAGCCTACGCCAAGGGAATACTCGGGAAAGAGGTCGGGATCTCCGACTTCGCCGAGGAGGGCGGCTTCGTAGATGTTGTGGCAGTTACCAAAGGAAAAGGATTCCAGGGTGCCACGAAGCGTTTCGGTATCAGGCTGCTCTCTCACAAGAACAGCAAGCACCGCCGCGGAACGGCCAACTTGGGACCCAAGAGGCCCGGATATGTGAGAGGCACAGTCCCTATGGCCGGGCAGCTCGGATACCACCAGAGGACCGAGTTCAACAAGCAGCTTATGAAGATCGGCGCGGAAGGCGCGGAGATAACCCCGAAGGGAGGTTTCCTGAATTACGGCGTTGTGTCCAACCAGTATGTTCTGGTGCACGGCTCCGTTCCCGGACCCACCAAGAGGCTAATAAGGCTCAGGGACCCCGTAAGGCTCCCGAAGAAAGTGATCAAAGAGGTCAGCGTCACGTATGTCTCGACCGAGTCGAAGCAGGGAGCGTGATTCTAAATGAATAAGACTAATGTTTATTCCGTCAACGGAGAAGTCTCCGGAAATGTTGATGTGCCAGAGGCGTTCAATACGCCTTACAGGCCCGACATCATAAAGAAGGCCGTTCTGGCCGCCGCAGCCAACGGGAGACAGCCTTACGGCCCCTCCCCAAGGTCCGGTATGAGGCACTCTGTAAGCACATGGGGCAAGGGACGCGGAGTGTCCCGTGTCCAGCGTGTGAAAGCAGGCAGCAAGGCCACGGAGTCCCCTAACAACGTGTCCGGTCGCAGAGCTCACCCTCCGCGCCCGGAGAGGAAGTGGGCCCAGAAGGTCAACACCAAGGAATTGTCCCTTGCACGCAAGTCCGCCCTCGCCGCAACCGGCAGCAAGGACTGCGTTAAGCAGCGCGGGCACCAGTTCGAGGACGCACTGACATTCCCCCTTGTGGTGGACGATGCCTTCCAGGACATACAGGCTACTTCCGAAGTCTATGAGGTTTTCAACCGCCTCGGCATAGGGTATGACGTGGACCGCGCGAAGGACGGTACGAAGATCCGTGCTGGTAAGGGAAAGATGAGGAACAGAAGATACCGCACGCCGGTCTCCATACTCATAGTCGTCGACAGCAGGGATGCACCGGTTGCCAAGGGCGCCAACAACCTTCCCGGAGTGGAGGTCGAGGCAGTAAGCAACCTGAACACGTCCAC
>DAXF01000078.1:9462-15239 GCA_002506255.1 Methanomassiliicoccaceae archaeon UBA367 | reverse complement strand
TGTCGTCGAAGAAAGTGTATTTTCTCGTCTTGGTGAAATCAACGAACTGATCGACGATCACGGTATCCCCGGGATGATAATCCTCCTTCAGGGATCCGACTGCGCAGGGGGAGACGATGGTGTCCACTCCGAGACTCTTGAGCGCCCATATGTTAGCTCTGTACGGTACTGAGTGGGGCGGGTGCTGGTGCTTCTTCCCGTGACGTGGAAGGAATGCCACCTCCGTGCCGTTGATCCTCCCGATCAGTATCTCGTCCGAGGGTTTTCCGTAGGGCGTGTCAGGGTATTCTGTCCGTATAAGCTCGAATCTGTCCGGGTTATATATCCCGGAACCTCCGATTATGCCTATCTTTGCCATACTGGACAGATTGGTGCATTCCTATAAAATGGATGCTCAGGCGATCCGTCTTATGGCCTCGGCAGGCGTAACACGGACCGCAAGGCTCGCCTCTTCCTTTGTGAGCCCTGCGCCCATTGCGACCTTCATTGCCTCGGCCTCTGTCATGAGATTCTCAGGTCTGTGAGTGTCGGAATTGACAACCATCATGGCCTTTGCCCTTCGGGCTGTGACGGCCACGTGACCGTTGGTGATACTGTGACCCGCTCTGCCTGTGATCTCGATCAATATACCGTTCTTGGCGGCGGAGAGAGCATCCGCAAGGGATAGCATCCCAGGATGTGCCAGCACATTGACCTTTCTGTTGTTGGCAGCCACTTTGTTGGTTCCAGGTTCCACCGGTTCAGTCAAAGTTTCACCGTGAACGACCACCCATTCGGCGCCCAAGCTGACGGCACGATCTATAACCTCATCCATTAGGTGGACTGGCACATGTGTTACTTCAACTCCGGCCAGGACTTTCATGGAGTCTGAGGACAGCTCCTTGGCCTTCAGGACGTTGTTTACGACGAACTCTACATTGGTCATGTCCACGTGATCAGTTATCGCTATGGCAGCGTGTCCTTTCTCGCCCGCTCTCCTTACCAGCTCTGCAGGTATCAGCTCGCCGTCGCTGAAAACCGTGTGGCTGTGCAGATCTATCCTGGCATTTTTCATTGTCTCCTCTCCGAAAGCTTGCTGTATACCTTATCCATGGGCATGCCCGATCTCTCTACAGCTACCAGGATGTGATAGATCACATCCGCCAGTTCCCAGGCCATACCATCTTCGTCCCCGTCCTTGAAGGACAGAACGAATTCCGTGGCCTCCTCGATGATCTTCTTTGAAAGCTTATTGTCATCCTTTAACAGCTTGCAGGTGTAGCTGCCCTCGTCCGGGTTCGAGATGCGGTCATCTATCACCCTTTTGAGTTCGGGCAGAATAGCTGCCGTGGACGAAATGTCTCCGTACAGGGTCTCTTTGAAGCATGAGGGACTCCCAGTGTGGCAGGCCACACCGGTCTGTACGACGCGTATCAGAAGAGTGTCACTGTCGCAATCCGTCTGTATGGAGATGATTCTTTGAACATGACCAGACTCCTCGCCTTTATTCCAGAGCTTATTCCTGCTCCTGGACCAGAAGTGGGTGTATCCTGTCTCCTTCATCAGGCGCAGCGATTCCTCATTGACCCATGCGACCATAAGGACCTCGTTGGTGACGCTGTCCTGTACTACTGCAGGCATGAGCCCGTTGCTGTCATATCTCATCTTACCGCCACTCCTCTCTCCCGCAGGAATTCTTTGACCTCTTCCACGGTGCATTCGTTGTAATGGAATATGGATGCGGCAAGTGCCGCTGCAGCGTTCGTTCTGGTGAGAACCTCGTATATGTGCTCCTTGCTGCCACAGCCTCCGGAAGCTATCACAGGTATGTCCACAGCATCCGCCACGGCCTTTGTCAGAGGTATATCGTATCCTTCTTTGACACCGTCTGCGTCCATGGATGTGAGCAGTATCTCGCCGGCTCCAAGCTCTTCGGCTCTGCGTGCCCATTCCACTGCATCCAGTTCAGTCCTCTTAGTCCCTCCGTGGGTATAGACGTTCCATGAGTCACCCTCTTTTTTCGCGTCTATGGCTATCACTACGCATTGACTTCCGAACCTCTCAGAGCATTCTCTGATCATGTCCGGGTTATTTATCGCAGCGGAGTTCACGGATACCTTGTCGGCTCCCGCATTCAGTGCGTCCCTCATGTCGTCTGCGGTGCGTATCCCTCCGCCCACAGTCAGGGGAACGAAGAGCCTCTCGGCAGTCTCCGAGACAAGGTCAAGGATGGTCTGCCTTGTCTCCAATGAAGCTGTTATGTCCAGGAATGTGACCTCGTCAGCGCCCTGAGCCTCATAGGCTTCCGCCATGTCTGGAGGGTTGCCTACGTCGCTCAGTCCTTTGAATCGAACCCCTTTAACGACTTTGCCGTTCTTCACATCCAGGCAGGGTATTATCCTCTTAGCCTGCATGCCTTCACCCCTTGACCTTGGGCACATCCTTCGTGCTGAGCTCGGTCTCTCTGATCCTAAGGCTGTCCCTGAAGCAAAGACCCAGTGATTTGAAGATAGCCTCCACTATGTGGTGATCGTCGAATCCTCTTATGACCATAACATGCAGAGTCATGCCAAAGGACATTGCGAGGCTTCTCAGGAAGTGGGAGTATTGCGGGTCGGGACAGTCGATCTCCGCATATGGCCTGTCGATTATGTCTATAGAGGTCATTACGACAGCATCATCCATGGCGACGGTCCTGGTGGACATCCTTTCTATGGGAGCGGAGCCGCGGGCGCTGTTTAGGGCCTTACCCAAAGTTATGGCCACATCTTCGATGATGTGGTGATCGTTGTCCCCTTCGGCCCTGAGGGTGATATCTATCTCGGAATATCTGGATAGAGTCTCCAGCATGTGCTTGAGGAACGGAATACCGCATTCCACGTCGAATTTGCCCGTTCCGTCGATGTTCAATGCGATCTCGACGGAGGTCTCCCTGGTTCTGCGCTCCGTTTTGCCTTTTCTTGCGGACATGATATCAACACAGTGTCATAGAGAGGCGGGATATAATTATTGTTTCCCGTTCCGGAAGACAGTTTGTCAGACAACTATGTTGTCTGCTGGGCACTCGATGCACTCTGCCAGCGGTACATCCTCACCTTGATTCTTGTAGATGTCATCCAGCATGCCGCAGGTCTTAACCTCGTTGCATATGACGCAGAGCTCTTCCATCACGTCGTAGCCTTCCGCTATTCTGTCGGCCGCCCGAGATATGCAACCATAGAAATGTTCCTTGAAAGGGCTGGACTCTACCAGGGGGTTGCCGCCCCTCAGGCCCTTGAGATATTGGGATATGGCGGCGCTTGTTATGCCGAATGCCCCTGCAACCCGGGTCTGCGTGAATCCATGGATCGTAACCAGCTCTTTGGCTACCTCTCCTCTTGCAGTGGGAAGAATCTCAAGTACCACTAATTCGCACGGAAGCTTCATATTTCACCCTTAACAAAGCTTAACGTATCGTTAACTCTCTTTTAAATTTATTCATCCCTTTACGAACCAAGGGGTTCTCCATTTCCAAGGCTCGAGGGTGCCTGTATATATTGAGATCCCGACGACGGCACCGACGGCACCCGCTCCTGCCAGTATCTCTGCATCCTTCAGTGTTGTCACTCCTCCTGAGGCCATTACCTGGTGGGGGCATCTTTCAATAAAATCCTTGGCAGCCCCCTCGTCTATTCCTTTCCCCTGACCCTCAACGTCCACGTTGGTGTTGAGAACAGCCGCCAGGGGCATATCATCGATGATCCTGAACATTCCTTCGAGGGATATATCGGCGGCTTCCTGCCATCCCTTGACGACTATCTTCCCGCCTGCGGTGTCCATTGCCAGAATGATCTTTCCGGGGAAGGAGCTTGCGATTTCTGCAAGCCATTCCGGTTCCTTCACGGCCCTGGTGCCGACGATGACCCTGTCCGCACCGGCGGACAGCAGTTCCTCTATGTCCTTAGTGCTTCTTATCCCTCCGCCGACCTGAACAGGCACCCCGGTCTTCTCAGCTATCTTCCTGATGGAATCAATGTTGCTATCCTTGCCGAATGCTCTGTCAAGATCCACCAGGTGAAGGTATTTGGCTCCTCTCTCGACCCACATCTTCGCCACAGAGGGCGGGTCCGGAATGACGATCTTCTCACTACCAGGCTTTCCGCCTACCAGCTGTACGACCTTACGGTCCATCATATCTACCGCAGGAATGATTATCAAAGGCAACCCTCCGCGAATTCCACGAAGTTGGAGAGGAATCTTAAACCGGATGAGCCGCTCTTCTCCGGGTGGAACTGAGAACCCACGAAGTTATTCTTTCTCACCAGCGAAGGTATCATCATCCTTTCGTACTCCGTCATCCCCTTGACAACGCCCGGGTCCTTAGGGGATATGATAAAAGAATGGGCGAAGTAGAATAACAGGCTGTCGATTCCCTCAAAAAGAGGATCATCGGACAAGACTTGGTTCCATCCGATCTGCGGCACTCGCTCCGTCCTCATTTTGATGACTCTCCCTTCGATAAGTCCTATCCCGGGAAGGACCCCTTCTTCGCTGCCGTCAGCGGATATCTGCATCCCTATGCAGATCCCGAGGCAAGGTGTTCCGCCGAGTATAGCCTCCGATATGGGTTTGCTCGCATCACCGATCCGAGCCATGACGTTGTCGAAGGCGCCCACTCCCGGGAATGCGATGCACTCCGCCTCTGCCAGGGCTCTCATGTTCTCCGTAACTGTGACGATGGCTCCACACCTCTCAAGGGCCTTCTTGAGTGAATGCAGATTTCCTGCGCCGTAATCTGCCATAGTCACTTTGAGCGGCAATCCTCAATCACCTTTCCCATCTTTTCCAAAAGGAGATCATTCAGTTCTCTGGTACCAACGGTGGTTCTTACGCAGTTCTCGGTTCTCCTTTTGGATCCGAAATCGCGGATCAGGATCCCTTCTTCCTTTAGGCCGTCCACCAGACAGGTGTGGTCTACGGGGGATCTCATCAATATGAAATTGGAATCTGAGGGAAATGGGTCAAAGCCCAGTTTCTTAAGGCCTTTTGCAAGCACAGGCCTCTCCCTGTTCACCAGGTCCACAGACATTCTTATGAAGTCCTGGTCCTTCAGGGCCGCTATTGCGGCACCCTCGCTAACCATATTGAGGGAGTATGGGATCTTCACCTTGTTCATTTTGTCCGCAAGGTCCTCGCAAGCTGCGGCGTACCCGACCCTCAGGCCCGCCATGGCATAGGCCTTGGAGAATGTTCTCAGTACAATCAGATTGTCGAATTCGTTGACTTTCCCGATCATGCCCTTACCTGAGTATTCGGCATAGGCCTCGTCGACTATCACAACGCCGTCGAACCTTACCAGCAGATCCTCCAGGTCCTTTTGTCTGAAGCAGTTTCCCGTAGGGTTGTTGGGGGACGGCGCTATCATTATCCTGGAGCCTGTGGAGACGAAAGCATCCACATCGATCTGGAAGTCTTCAGTGAGGTCCACCTCGTTGACGGATCCTCCGTTCATCTTGACGAAGTAATCGTAAAGGGTGTAGGATGGTACGGGTACCGCAGCCCAGTCCCCCCATTCAGTGAATGTCTTGAAAGAGATGTCAAGAAGCTCGTCTGACCCAGACCCGGCAACGAAGTTCTCTCTGCTCAGACCGTACAGCTCGGCCAAAGCGTCCCTTAGGTTGTCCGAGTAAGTATTGGGATAATCATTGATCTCTCCTCCGAATTCTTTCAGGAAGCGGGTGGCTGCTGGGTTGCTGCCCAAGACGTTGGTGTTGGTATCCATGCGGACAGCGTCGCCCACGTCCGGATTGTAATATCTT
>DAXF01000078.1:2899-9224 GCA_002506255.1 Methanomassiliicoccaceae archaeon UBA367 | reverse complement strand
TATGGGCAGGATCAGTATGCCTTTGCCCCCAAGCTTCTTCAGTTTATTGACGGAGTCGAATACATCGCACTTGTTGATGACCACATGTATCGCGACCATGTCGTCCCTCCCGGCTATGTTCATTATTGTAGGCCCCTCTATTCCAGGGCAGGCCTTCTCAACCGCTTTCAGGTTCTTCACGGGAACGTCGGCCATTAGGTAGATCTTCTTCTCGGCTTCTATGACGCTGCGTATCGAGTCAAGTATGTCGGTTACAGCCTCTTTTTTCTCAGCCTCCAGCTTACCGCATACGGCCACGGCTTGGGATTTGACTATGACGTCAAGCTCAATAAGGCGGTTCATCTTGAGCGTAGAGCCACTGGACACCAGATCTACGATTATGTCCGAGACGCCCATGTAAGGCATTATTTCTGCTGCACCGGACACCTGTATGATCTTAACCTTCTTCCCAATCCTTTCGAAATAAGATTTGGTGAGCTTCGGGAAAGAAGTGGCTACCTTGCATCCATCGGGTATCTCCGCCGGGCTCTTCATGCCGAGATTCTCCGGCACGGCAACGGAAAGACGGCAGTACCCGAACTCCAGGTCCAGCAGCTTCTGCATCTTGTAGCCTGATTCGGCGACCTGGTCCCAACCAGTTATACCGAAATCAACTGCACCGGTGTTTATGAGCTCTGGCACATCTTGAGCTCTCACGAACACTACCTCTAGGTCCTGGTTCTTCACAGAGATATACAGTCTTCTGCCCCAATCCTCTCCCAGATCCAGGCCTGATTTCATCAGGAGCTCTACGGTCCTTTCGTTGAGTCTTCCTTTGTTCGGTATGGCCATCCTCAGAGTCATGCCTTCCCCTCGCCCCTTCATGAATGGGCGCCCTTAAAAACGTTTACGCACGGGAGGACAGCCACACACTAGTAGCCTTCCCTTCTTTAGCGGGTACGATCTCGGGGACCTCTCCGCAGGATGCCATTATCCCGCCGCAGAGGATCAGGCATCCTTTGGCACCTTCCATATAGTTTATTCTCTCGGCCGCTTCAGCGACCGATTCGCGTGTTGCATCCTTGACATTATTGGCTACTGATGTGGCACAGGCATCCGCAAGCACTGGATCGTCAGCGAAGACCGTTGTTATGCCGCTCACTCCAAAGGAGACAGAAGGGCCGATCCTTCCTGACGAAGAACATATGCCCTTAATGCCATCTGATGCAGGAATCAGAAGTGCCAGATCAGAGAACCTTGGATCATCCTGATATATCCCTATTAGAACATCCCTGTCGGCGCACATGGCTATATCTCCGCCGTTGTCTAATATGGCGAAACGGCATCCTTCGGCGTATATCCTTTCCAGAGCGTAGGAGGCGACGGCTCCGGCCACAGCGGCCATGGGCCCCACTCCTGCGATCGCAGAAGCTTCGCACATCCTCTTGATCAGCGGATAATCCTTCTCAGACACTTTGTAGGGGTCGTAGGTCGCACCGAAGAAGGGATCCTCTCTTATCTTCGCCTTTATCATCTCTCTCGCATCGAATATCGCATTCTTAGCATCCTTCAGGTACTTCTCGTCAGCCATGATGGTCATGGCCGTCTCTTCGACCTCGAAATGGACCTTCTTGATCATAAGGGAAGGGTCAGAGCCTGGAACGGACAAGCGTTGAGACATGCTCCGCACGCTATGCATTTGTCGTAATTCAATACGATCTCCCAGGTCACAGGGTCTGGTGTGAAGCATTTGGTCGGGCATATTGATATGCATGCCCCGCAATCGGTGCACTTGTCCATATCCTTCAGTATCTGCTTGTCGAAGGCTTTGATCGATATGCCGGCATCGGAAAGGTACACGACGCTTGCATCGATGTCCTCCTGCCTGCCTTTCATCTCCAGCACCATCACGCCTCCGTCGTCCCTCACCTCTGCCCTAAGTATGTTGGGCTGTATGTTGAACTTCGAGACGAGGATGTACGCCACGGATTCCTGTAGATTCTCCTCACTGAATTTGAGCTTGTATCTTTTCTGGATCATCTTCTGACCTCCAGAGGCTTCACTGCACCGGATGTGGGGAGCTTGAAGGTGGGCTCCGTGAGCAGGAATTCGCCATTCTCTATCCAATCCTTCAGTTTCTCTGCTACCTGCCTCGCCTTCCTGTAAGAGGATAACGGCGATGTGCGTATCTTGTGTCCTTCGTAATCTATTGATCCGGACCTGAGCTCCGCATAGCTGTATTGGCCGAGAATGGCCCTGCTTTTCTCCGTTACGCTGTAATCCACAAGATTGGTGTATAACTCCTCATCGGAGATGGCTGCGCGCTTCATCACATCGGCATTCAATATCGGAATGGGTATGCCTATGCCTATTGCGAGAGACGTCCCGTACCGGTGCATCTCCATGCCCCTTACGTACTCCCGATCCATCTGTTTCATATCCCCTATGAGCGCTAGTGTTCTGGCGCCGGAGGTCGGTACCCCGTTCCTTTCAGGAGGGTTGACATTGTACTGAGTCCCCTGCCATGCGACGTATCCTTCTCCTCCTCCGAGGAAGATGCGGGTTCCGCCACCGATGGTATCGAGATGCGGATCGTTGAGCAGAGGAGACAGCTGCCCTGAGGTACTGTAAGTCACATTCTTCATGCGCGGCAGGAGCTTGCCCATGTAAGTGTACAGAGTGCGGTCAAGGGTGTTCGTGGCCGAGGCATAGTTCTGATAGCAGTTTCTAGGGTTGAACAGATATGCCTCATTAATGTCATCAAGCGTGATGTAGGTGTCTATGTCCTTCCTTACATAGCAGTCCGTTCCCGGACCCCAGGCCCTCAGGCGGACCCTGTTACCTGCGATAAGCTCCTCTATAACGTGGCCACCGCCATACCCGAACTCGCCGCCGTTCTCTCGCGTTGCCGTGGCACCTATGTAAGTATCCACGGCTGCGAGCCCGCCGTACGCTTCCACACCGTTAAGGCGTACATCCGTCATGCGTATGGGGGGATCAGAATGCCCGAAATTCAGGAACGCTCCGGATGAGCACATGGCGCCGAAGGTGCCTGTTGTGACGACATCCACCTTCTCCGCTGCCTTCTCCGCGCCTTTGGACCTCACGAGATCTATGACCTCCTCAGCCGTATAGACGACAGCTTTCTTCTGGCGTATCCTCTCGTTGATCTCCCCGTACGTTTTCATGTTATCACAGCAATCCTTTTGACTGTGCCAGCTCAGCATTCAGCACGGAGCCGCCGGCTCCGCCCCTGAGCGTGTTATGGGACAGAAGGAACATTTTGATGCAGTCATCCTTCTTCCTTACCCTTCCCACGCTCACGGCCATGCCCTTGGACCTTCCGGTGCCGCCTGCGAACACATCCGTGGCGGGTTGGGGTCTGTTCTCCTCTCTTCTTACGATTATTGGTTGGAATGGAGCGGACGGGAGCTTCCTTTTTTGGGGCTCCCCTCTGAAGCTCTCCAGTACTCTGATGATATCCTCTACTGAGGCATCCTTTTCAGTTCTTAGAATAAGGGATTCGAGGTGCCCGTCCACAACAGGAACCCTGGCACAGTTGGCGTAGGTGCGGAACTTGGCAGGCACGAACCTCTTGTTCTCGTAGATCCCCAGGATCTTGGCCAGTTCGGATTCCATCTTTTCCTCTTCCCCGCCTATGTATGGTATGACATTCCCCACGGCATCTAACGAGGGCACTCCCGGGTATCCTGCTCCGGACAGGGCTTGATATGTGGATATGAAGACCTCTTTCAGTCCGAATTCTTCATTGATGGGGTAAAGAGGCACTGCAACTCCGGTGGATGAGCAGTTCGCATTGGTTACAATGAAACCTCCGTTGGAGAAAGTGCTCTGGTCCCTCACTGACATGAGATGATCCTGGTTGACCTCAGGTATGAGTATGGGCGTGTCCGGGTCCATCCTGTGTGCCCCTGCATTGGTGAAGACAGCCACCCCGTTGGCGGCCAGCTCTGTTTCGGTAGGGCCGGCTATATCTGAAGGGAGTCCAACGAATGCGACCCTTGCCCTCTTGGCGATATCCTTGGGATCTGCGTTCGTTATCCTGGTGTCCAGGGTCTCTTTCTTGAACTCGTGGTCTCTGACCTTCAGTACATCGGAGAGTTTCTTACCCTCTGAGCGCTCGGATGCGTATAGTCCCTCTATCTCGAAAGTGGGATGATCCTCCAGCATCTCTACGAATCTTTGGCCGATCATGCCCGTTGCGCCGAGGACCGCTACTTGTGTTTTTCTCATGTCACACCTTCCAATGCATTGTGCAATATGACTGCTAGAACCATTCTTGACTTAAAGATATACTGTCAAATTTATTCGTTTCAGAATAAAATAAAAAATCCACATTCGGCTGTGGCTCATTCCACGATATGCTTTTGTCTGTCCCGGGAAATGTTCAGGATAACCTCTGCTATCTTTCGGGCCTCGTCCTCGGACATCTTGACCTCCTCGCATAGCTCGTGATACCTTTTGATGACCTCCTTCTCTTTGGCGTCGTCCCAATAGTTCTTCCCCTCAGCTTTTTTCGCCCTCGCCAGCTCGTCAGTGATCTCCATGCGGGTGGCGACCTGTTCTATTATCTGCTGGTCTATCTCCCTGATCATTTCTCTGAGCTCTTCGGTTCGGGGCATCGGCTGGTAAATTGCTCTACATGTATTAATTTCGATTGCAGAGTTGCATTTGGTGAAAAGCTTTTGATTTAGCGTGTTTTATATAATTTATGACATACGGTATCATATGGAACGTATCTTGGCGATGTTCGACAGGCATCCTTCTCAGAGAAAAGTGGCTGCGCTTATGCTCAGATACGGCATAAGCGTCAGAGAAGATGGCAACGCATACTGCAATGACGTGGAGATATCCCATTCTGCTCTGGGTCGTGCGGCCGGTGCAGACAGAAGAGTTGCAAAATCCACAATAGACAAGATATACAGGACACCCAGGCTCATGGAGGTATTCTCTCGCATGAGGTCGATGGCCTTGCTCTCTGAGGTTGCTCCACAGATAGGCTGCACAGCACTGGAGATCGTTCCGGTGGATGCCCGTATGCCCGGCATATTGGCAGGTGTCGCCAGTGCGATCTATGATGCAGGCGTTTCGGTAAGGCAGGCAGTCATAGACGACACAGGGATACAGGAGAACGCCAGGCTGATAATAGTTCTGGACGGTCCATTGCCCCCCGAGTATCTGCCGCGCATACGGTCCTGTAAAGGTGTGGACAAGGTCATACTGAGATGATCAGCTTATAGTGGCCCGACGGAACATTCTGATGCAAAGGAGGGCCATGACCACAGAGACGGCCACCAGCACGACCACTTCCAGCAGGGGGAACGTTCCCGAGCTTGCCGTTCTCGCGGCATCTATGGCATAGCTGAGCGGATTCGCTTTGGCTATATAGAACAGGACCGCGGGCATCTGGTCGTAGCGCAGCATAGCAGTAGATGCCAGGTACAAAGGCATAGACAGGAAGGATTGAGCGGCCGCATAGGAATCATGCTCTCCCAGGTACAGAGCTATAGTCGTGCCGAATGAGGCGACGAAGACGCCGAACAGTGCCAGTATTGCGAATGTCGCTATATACGCCCATAGGCTGAGTACGGTCGCTCCTACCAGTATCGCTATTATCTGAATGACCAGGGCCTGAAGCAGCCCCCTTACGGTGATGAATATGATCTTCCCTGCAAGTATGCTCTCCCTAGGGGTTGGTGCGGCCAGGAATTTATCCAGATATCCCAGTACTTTGTCGAACATAAGGGAGGATCCGCCGAAGAGTCCGGCATTGAGCATGGTCATTACCAGAACACCGGGGGTTATGAAATCGAGATATCCTTTGTCCGTTCCGGGAAGGACAACCCCCATGAATATGAGCCAGGCAGCAGGCATAACCAGTGTTGATACTACGTTCATAGGGGATCTGATCCATCTTCTCAGATCCCTTTGAGCATAGGCGAAAACTCCGTACATCATCTCAGCGCCTCCTCATCATGTTCCTGAAACGGTCCTCATCGAATGGAGCTTCCTCGCCGGGCCCTATCGCCTGCATATAGACATCCTCCAGGGTCGGTCCCCTGACGGAGGCGGAGAATACCTTTCCGCCTTCTGCTCTATAAGAATCCAGAATAGCATCCAAGGAATCCGCGCCGTCAGCTGCAGAGAACACTGCTTCGCCATTCTCTAATTTCACGGGTGTCACGCCGTCCGGGAGATTTCGAGGAAGGTCGCTGTCGGTTCTGACTATCACAACATCCTCCAGGTCTGATGTGAGCTCTCCGGGTGTTCCTTCGTTTAGTAGAACGCCCTTCTTCAGTATTCCGACGCGGTCGCAGTATCTCTC
>DAXF01000078.1:0-2713 GCA_002506255.1 Methanomassiliicoccaceae archaeon UBA367 | reverse complement strand
CTCTCTGCCTCGTCCATCTGGTGGGTGGTCACGAATATGGTCATGCCAGATCCCTTAAGCTTGGTTATGTACTCCCAGATCGATCTTCTGGATGTGACATCCAGTCCGACAGTGGGCTCGTCCAGGAAAAGGACTTCCGGCCTGTGGACAAGGGCCTGTGCCAACTCAAGCCTTCTGCGCATACCCCCAGAATACTTCTTGGTCATATCCCCCGCCCGATCCGTGAGGTTCATTATGTCCAGTACGTATTCGATGCGTTCTCTGCGTTCTGTTTTGTCCTTTATCCCGTAGAGCTTGGCGAAGAGCTCCACGTTCTCCCATCCGGTCAGCCTGATATCCACAGCCATATCCTGGGGAACGTAGCTCATGGACTGTCTCACGCCTGCGCTGTCCTTTGTGATGTCATGTCCGCAGACTGAGGCAGTGCCAGATGTGGGGCGCACGAGAGTGGTCAGCATATTCACTGTGGTCGTCTTCCCGGAACCGTTGGGCCCTAACAGCCCGTAGATCTCCCCGTTGACCTTGAGATTCAGTTCCTTGACCACGGCTGTTCCTTCGTAAACCTTGGTAAGCCCGTTCGTTTCTATGGCATTCATCCTTTGATTCTCCTGTGGACCTTCTCCATTATCCGCTCTATGTTCTCGCCGAGGCCTTCTATATCGGAAGGCGCCGTCATCTCCACACTGCCCCCCTGGAACTCCCCTGATCCTGCCAGGTCCTCCATCCAGGACTCTACTTCCAGATAGGATTCCCGCAGTTTGTCTAGCACTTCTGGATCAGCGTCCCAAAGTCCCCTGCTCTCTGCCTCCAGGAGCCTTCTGGAGATCTCCTCCAATGCGTAGGGGTTATTCTCCTGGAAGAATTCTTTCATTTCCGGCTCATTCACGTATGTGTCGGCTATATCGTCGAATATCCTGTCGTCCACCTCTCCGGTGGATGCTTCCCAGCCATAGACCCGGGTTATCTTCTTCATCATGTCGGCGGCACCCTTGTAACCGTGTTCCTTCATCCCATCTATCCATTTGGGATTGAGGAGCTTCGATCTGACCACTCTCTGCAGCTCGTCGGCCAGGGTCCTGACGCCCACTGCGTCTGCTTCTCGGGTATCTCCGAAGTATGCCTTGACCTCTTTCCCGGAAAGATGCTTCGATGCGGCCGTCATACCCCCCTGGTTGCTGTAATAGCAGCAGCAGCCCAGGAGGTCGTGCTCGTCCGAAACCACTTTATTGAATGTGAGCTCCACTTTCTTGAGGCCGGAGGCGAATTGCTCGTGAGACGTCCTTCCGTCTCTGCCGTTGCCGTATGCGTATCCGTTGACTGAGATGTAGATCTGGGCCAGGTCCTTCTCGTCCTTCCAGGCACCTGATAATATCGCCAGGCTGACACCGCTGGTGTAGGTTCCGGGCCTGGAGGAGAATATCCTCGCTGTGGCTTCATCTTCGGGCACACCTGCGGCCGTATCGTCCAGGAAATGCTTTCTGATGAAGTTGATCTCAGGTGGTTCGTCCAGAGCCGCCACGGCCCGGATCGCAGAATCCAGGAGATCTATGCGGTCAGGGAAGGTATCCCTCAGTATCCCGGATATCCTCACTGTCAGGTCTATCCTCGGATGTTTAAGCTCCCCGGCATCGATTATCCGGAAAGAGCTCACATGCCCGTTGGAACTCCAGACAGGTTCTGTTCCCATCAGTGACATCATCTCTGCCAGCATCTCGCCGTCAGCGGCCATGACGTCGCTAGTCATCCATTGGAATGCTATGGATTCAGGCATGTGCCCCTCATCTTCCATGAATTTATCAAGAATGGCGTTCGCCAGTCTCTCGCCAACTCTCCAGGAGGCGGTCGTAGGTACCCGTTTAGGGTCCAAAGCATGGAAGTTCCTGCCTGTGGGCAGTACGTCGTCCCTTCCCCTTGTCATATATCCGGAAGGGCCGGGTCTGGTATATCCTCCGGCCAGGGCATTCTCGAGAGCGCCGATTTCGTCCGATTCATCCATGCGGTATGATATGTCTGCTATCCTGGCCGCTGGAGCGTCGAGTCTGTTGCCTGCCTCAAAGCCAAGCGATTCCCCGATCTCTTCGGAGGTATTCCCACCAAGTATCATCTCAATTATGTTGTCCCCTAGGCCGTCTATCCATTCAACGGTGGCACCGTTGCTGGTACCTGTCTCTTTGCAGAATCCGGAAGGGTCTGATAGGAGTATTTCGTAATCAATGCCCATTATATCCGCCACTGCGCGCCTAGGCGACGAGTCCCTGTCGTCCCTGTCGTATCTTAGGATGGAGGAGATCATGTCAGTCCGGTTCTTGCCCTCCGGAATATTACCGAAAATATGCATCCCCGTCTCCATACGGGAGTTGCGAATCCCGGAAAGGAACTCGTGGCACATTCTCACCATCTCGTCCATCGGAGTCTCGTGGTCCACGTCGATGGGGAGTTTCGCCTCAGCTATCGCATCAAGGATCATGTGATGAAGGGCGTGCTGTCTGGACCTATCCTCTTTAGCGTTATCATACTGGAAGAGCAGACTGTCCAGTTTTATCATCCCACCGTACAGGCCGGAAGCTTCCGCAGCGGTCTGCATATGACCAATAAGGGTGGCGTAGCAGCGTCTTTTGGCCACCGTCCCCTCGGGCGGATTGTCAGTATTGTAAACGTAGAGGGTCGGAGTATCCCTGTTGCAGATGTCAGGGAAGCACTCCTCAGACATACC
>DAXF01000045.1 GCA_002506255.1 Methanomassiliicoccaceae archaeon UBA367 | reverse complement strand
AACGCCGCCCCCAGAGAAGAGGTAACAAGGCTCCAGTTCGGAGGCATATCCGTGCCTAAGGCAGTGGATGTCTCCCCCCAGAGGAGAGTCGACATAGCCCTGCGCAACCTCAGCATCGGAGTATCAAAATCTTCATCAAAGAACAAGAAGTCCATAGCTCAGTGCCTTGCGGACGAGATAATGCTCGCTGCCAAGGGAGACATGACCTCTTTTTCTGTGGCGAAGAAAGAGGAGATAGAGAGGGTGGCTCAGTCCGCCCGCTGATGAAGGAGGAATAACATGGGCAGAAAAGAGGACAACATCAAGAAGGCAATGGTCCTGATGGACAGGCCCGAGTTCATAAGGAACATCGGCACCGCAGCGCACATTGATCACGGCAAGACCACATTCTCCGACAACCTGGTTGCCGGAGCAGGCATGATGTCCGAGGAGCTGGCTGGAAAGCAGAGGTTCCTTGACTTCGACGAGCAGGAGTCTGCCAGGGGAATCACCATCAATGCGGCCAATGCATCCATGGTTCACCGCTTCGACGGCAACGACTATCTGATAAATCTTATCGACACGCCCGGTCACGTCGACTTCGGCGGTGACGTCACAAGGGCCATGAGGGCTCTCGATGGAGTTTTCATACTCTGCTGCGCTGTGGAAGGGATCATGCCCCAGACCGAGACGGTCATAAGGCAGGCCCTGAAGGAGCGCGTCAGGCCTCTTCTGTTCATTAACAAGGTAGACAGGATGATCAACGAGCTTCAGGTCACTCCCCAGATGATGATCGACAAGTTCGCGAAGATCGTCGCAGAATTCAACAAGAAGATAGTAGACATCCTCCCCGCCCCTCTGAACAAGGAGTGGCAGGTCCACATAGAAGACGGCACTGTCGCCTTCGGCTCTGCCTATCACAACTGGGCCATATCCGCGCCCTATATGAAGAAGTCCGGGATCACATTCAAGGACATATTCCAGTACTGCGCCGAGGGCAGGGAGAAGGAGCTTTCCAAGAAATCCCCTCTGCACGAGGTCGTTCTGGGAATGGCCATAAAGCACATCCCCAACCCGAAGGACGCTCAGAAGGTCCGTATCCCGGTAATATGGAAAGGAGACAAGGACTCCCTCATCGGGAAACAGATGCTCAACTGCGACCCCAAGGGCGAGATGTCGATGATGGTCACGAAGATCGTCATGGACTCTCATGCGGGCGAGGTCGCGATCGGCAGGATGTTCTCCGGCAGCGTGACCAAGGGCCAGACCCTTTACATAGCCGGCATATCAAACCCCCAGAGGGTTCAGACCGTTTCACTCTCAGTGGGCGCCGACCGTGTTCCCGTTGAGATCTGTGATGCAGGCAACATAGTTGCCGTCACCGGTCTCAAGGACGCGATAGCAGGTTCTACTGTATCCACCGATAAGGACATGTTTCCCTTCGAGAAGATGACCCACTATTCGGAGCCTGTCGTCACGAAGGCCATCGAGGCGAAGCACATGAAGGACCTCCCGAAATTGGTGGAGGTTCTGAGGACAATCGCCAAGGCGGACCCGTCCCTGAACGTTGAGATCAACAATGAGACCGGGGAGCACCTGCTGTCCGGAATGGGAGAACTGCACCTAGAGATCACCGAGTACCGTATAACCCACGAGCAGGGCGTCGAGATAGTCGCATCCGCACCCATCGTCGTTTATCAGGAAGGGATTAGGAAGGCCAACACAACGCCTTTCGAGGGTAAGTCCCCCAACAAGCACAACAAATTCTACTTCCTGGTCGAGCCTATGGAGCAGAGCGTCCTGGACGCAATACGCAGAGGGGAGATCGACACCGATGCAAAGGTGAAGGACCCCAAGGCCATGGCCAAGATCCTCACGGACCTGGGCATGGAGAAGGACGAGGCCAAAGGAATAGTCTCCTTCAAGAATAGCAATATGTTGCTTGACGGCACCAAAGGTATCCAGTACCTCCATGAGACCATGGAGCTGGTGAAGCAGGCCTTCGAAGAGGCAATGGTCAAAGGACCTCTTGCTGCCGAGAAGCTCGCCGGCGTGAAAGTGAGGCTCATGGATGCGAAGCTCCACGAGGACACGATCCACAGGGGCCCCGCACAGGTCATACCTGCAGTCAGGGACGGTATATACGGTGCACTGTGCCAGGCAGGGAGAATACTCCTGGAGCCTATGCAGAAGGTGTTCATCAGCGTCCCCCAGGACAACATGGGAGATGCGGTCTCACTGATCAATCAGCGTCGCGGCACGATCCTGGACATGGGCCAGGAGGATGTGCACGCCACAGTCAGCGCCAAGTGCCCTGTTTCCGAGATGTTCGGATTCGCATCGGCCATAAGGGGCTCGACCCAGGGGCGTGCGCTGTGGTCTACCGAGAACGCAGGATTCGAGCAGGTCCCCAATGAACTGCAGAGTAAAATAGTGAAAGAAATCAGGACCCGCAAGGGACTGAACCCTGAGCCCTACGACGAGAGATACTACGCAGGGGCCTAAGGTAAGATTAAATACGAAACACCATATGGAGAAACTTAGACAGTCCTATATAAGGTAATTAAGGAGAAATCGAGATGGCAGAGAAAGAGCACATGAACTTGGTCGTCATCGGTCACGTCGACCACGGAAAGTCCACGCTTACTGGAAGGATCCTTCTGGAGACCAATGCGATTGACCCTCACATAGTTGAGAAATACAAGAAGCAGGCAGAGGAGAAGGGAAAAGGCTCCTTCTACTTCGCGTGGGTTATGGACGGCCTCAAAGAAGAGAGGGAGAGAGGAGTCACCATCGATGTAGGGCACCAGAAATTCTACACCGACAAATACTACTTCACAGTCATTGACGCCCCTGGCCACAGGGACTTCGTCAAGAACATGATCACCGGTACCAGCCAGGCTGACGCCGCGATCATAACCTGCTCCGCCATAGAGGGGCCCCAGGCGCAGACGAAAGAGCACGTCTTCCTCGCCACGACCCTCGGTGTCAAGCAGATCATAGTCGCCATCAACAAGATGGACGCTGTAAAATACGACGAAGCGAAGTACAAGGACGCAGTAGCCGGAATGACTAAGCTGATGACGATGGTGGGAATAAAAGTGGACCAGGTCCCCTTCATACCCACCTCGGCCTACATGGGCGACAACATCAAGACAGCCTCCGCTAGCACGCCCTGGTACAAGGGCCCGACGCTTCTGCAGGCTCTCGACAACCTCAAGGTTCCCGAGAAGCACACCGAGAAGCCCCTCAGGCTGCCCGTTCAGGATGTCTATACCATCACCGGTATCGGAACCGTCCCCGTCGGCAGAGTCGAGACCGGGGTACTGAAGCCCAACATGAAGGTCTCCTTCCAGCCCGCAAACATCGTTGGTGAGGTCAAATCCATCGAGATGCATCACGAGATACTCCCCCAGGCTCT
>DAXF01000033.1:16047-18035 GCA_002506255.1 Methanomassiliicoccaceae archaeon UBA367 | reverse complement strand
GCGCTTCTTCCCAACCCCGCCGCGGTGATATTCGGCGGCGGGAAGCCCGTGGATTTCGGAAGGACCTGGAAAGGAAAAAGGATATTGGGGGACGGCAAGACCTGGCGCGGTCTCTTCGGAGGTGCATTCGCAGGGGTGGCCATAGGTCTGATGCAGATAGGCATCGCGTACCTGTTCGACTCCCCGGACCTCTGGGGTTTCGGGCCGCTGTGGTCTAGCATAGGCATATTGTTCACGTTGTCCTTCGGGGCAGTCCTGGGGGATATGGGCGGGTCCGTGATAAAGAGGAGGATGGGCAAGGAGAGGGGGGCAGAGATGCCGATTCTGGACCAGTATGATTTCCTGATAGGCGCATTCCTTCTGACGGCGCTCTTCTATCCCAATTGGATATACTCCGTCTATATCGAAGGATGGAATATACTGGCACTTATCTTCCTGTTGCTGATCACATATATGCTCCACAGGGTGGTCAATATCATAGGGTACAAGGCGGGTGTTAAGAATGAGCCATGGTGAGGGAAGGCTGTCCAAGGCGCTGAGAGAATGCGGTGCCCTGCAGTTCGGTGATTTCGTTCTGGCCTCAGGTGCCAGGAGCGAGTACTACATTGACATAAAGAAAGCGTCCACTGACCCGGCGGTCCTGAGGATAATCGCAGAGGAGATGGCCGCCAGGATGAAGGAGGACGGCCTAAAGCCGGACAGGATCGCAGGCGTGGTCCTGGGCTCTGTGCCTTTGGCTGCAGCCTTGGCCCTGGAGACCGGGATACCATATGTGATGGTCCGAAAGGAGAAGAAGGACCACGGGACCGGCAAGCTCATAGAAGGCACCCTCTGCGAAGGGAACAGTGTGCTCGTGGTCGAGGATGTGGTCACTTCCGCAGGGTCCAGCATCTCTGCGATAGGCACTCTTCGGGGTGCCGGGGCGAAGGTATCCGATATCATATCCGTAATAGACAGAGAGGCCGGCGGCAGCGATGCTCTGGCAGGCATAGGGGTAACCCTGCACCCTCTGGTAACGGCATCCGGCATATTGGGCCGGAGGAAATGATGAGGCCGGATCCGGACTGCAGGCTTTGCGGCCTGTGGGAGGGCAGGACGAAGATAGTCCTTCCGTCCGGGGACCCGAATTCCAGAGTGGCTCTCGTGGGGGAGGCACCCGGGGCCACGGAGGATGCGGACGGAGCGCCCTTTGTTGGAAGGTCCGGGAAGCGTCTTACGCGGATACTTGCAGAAGCGGGGGTCGACCGCAATGACCTGTTGATAACGAACACAGTCAAGTGCAGGCCTCCCGGCAACAGGGACCCGAAGCATTCTGAGATGTCCGCATGCAGAGTCTTCCTTGAAGGGGAACTATCCTCATGCGAGGTGATCGTCGGACTGGGGAGATCGGCCTGCAAGGATCTTCTTGGTTATTCGGTTAACATGTCCGAGGTCGCTAACAAGGATATGCGGATCACCATCGGAGGCAGGGAGGTCGTTTTCATACCCACATTCCATCCTGCTGCATGCGCTTACGGGAAAGCGGCCCAGGACGGTCTGAGGATAACTGCGGAGAGAATAGCCAGGGAGCTGAAACCATGATAGCCTTCGCCTTGGATATGGACGGCACGGTCTATAAGGGAGAGAAGATGATCCCCGGGGCCGCGGGTTTCGTTTCCTTCCTGAAAGAGAGGGGAATCCCCTTTGTTTTCCTGACCAACAACTCCTCCCACGGCAGAGGCTTCTATCTTCAGAGATTGAAGAGGATGGGATTCGATGTCTCCTTGGAGAACATCCTAACATCAACCACGGCAACCGCAGGATACCTGAGGTCCGTCCATCCGGGCAGGAGCGTCTATCCTGTGGGTGTGGTGGATTTGGTGAACGAGATCTCTGAGGCGGGCATAGAGATAGATGAGGAGGACCCGGACATAGTCCTGTTGGCCTTCGATACGTCGATAACCTATGAGAAGATCAACAAAGCCTATCGCTTCCTGAAGAACGGGTCC
>DAXF01000033.1:6087-15901 GCA_002506255.1 Methanomassiliicoccaceae archaeon UBA367 | reverse complement strand
ATCGCTTCCTGAAGAACGGGTCCTTGTTCGTAGCGACCCATCCCGACGATCTGTGCCCTACCGAGGACGGGTACGACATAGACATCGGCCCGTTCATAAGGATGTTCGAGTCCATGACGGGAGCCGTAGCCGAGATCGTGGGCAAGCCTGACCGGCGGATGCTGGAGATGGCAGCGGAGAAAATGGGTGTGAAGACCCGGGAGGTGGTGATGGTGGGAGACCGCATCTACACAGATATGAGGATGGCGGAGAATGCCGGTACCAGGTCCGTGCTCGTGCTCTCCGGGGAGGCGACCAGAGAGGACCTCAAGGGATCGGGTCTGTCGCCCACTGCAGTCGTGGGCTCTGTGGCAGAGATACCCGCTCTGATAGAGAAATCTGCCCTGTAGCAGAGCCAGTAAGGTGTTTTCTTAAAAACATATTTATACCGTTTTTCGCGATAACATACCCACCTGCGAAAGCGGGAAATGGGATGCAATAGGGGCCGAGCTCCGAACTGTCCCCCAAAAGGGGTGCACAAGTGTACTTAAAGCAGGTTGAGCTAGAGAACTTCAAGTCCTTCGGGGGTAAGATGACGATACCCCTGGTCGAAGGGTATATGGCCGTCACCGGGCCGAATGGTTCGGGCAAGTCCAACATAACGGATGCAATACTGTTCGTTCTCGGACCTAAAAGCTCCAAGGCGATCAGGGCGGGCAGACTGACAGACCTCATATTCGACGGCGGCAAGAGCAAGAACAGGGCAGATTTCACCAAGGTCTCCCTGATATTCGATAACACAGACCGTATGATATCCTGGGATTCCGACACGGTGAAGCTCACCAGGTTGGTGAGATTCACCTCGGACAGGGAGAATTACAATTCATATTTCTACGTCAACGATCAGAAATCGTCCATGGGCGAGTTCGACAGCCTTCTCACCAGGGCAAGGATCAGCGCCGACGGATACAACATGGTTCAGCAGGGGGACGTCACGAGGATCGTCACCATGGGCAATATCGAGAGAAGGCGCGTCGTCGATTCGATATCAGGCATAGCCAGCTACGATGAGGACATCTCCAAGGCCGCCAACGAGAGGCAGGAGGCGGAGATGAATCTGGAGCGCATAAACATAGTAATAGGCGAGCTGGAGAGGCAGCTCGAGCAGCTCGAGAAGGACATGGAGTCCGCCAAGAAGTATCTGGAGTCCCAGCGCCGCATGGAGATGGCAAAGGCCCAGTCAGTGCATAGACAGCTGGAGACGGCAGAGGCCGATCTTGAGTACACCAAGGAGCAGATCGCCGTTCACGATAACGAGATATCCGAACTTAGGGACAAGAGGGAGGAGCTCAGGAAGAGGATATCCGATTTGGAGACCGAGATAAAGGATAAGGAAGCCGAGATAGAGGCTCAGGTCGGTCCCGAATATCGCACTCTGAAGGATAAGATCGAATCTGTCAAGATAGCCATGGCGACATTCGCAGACCGCATGGAGAGGGCGGCCGATGACAAGGAAGAGCAGGAAAGGTCCCTGAGCATATCCAAGCAGATGCTGGCGGAAGCCGAGAAGAGCATCGGGTCCTGCATCCGGGAGATGGAGGACAACGAGATCGCCCTCAAGCTGAAGAGCAGGGAGCTGAAGGAGGCCAAGGCCGAGGCGGCCCGCATAAGCGAGGAGATGAGCAGCAAGGGCGGGGAGCACACGGAGCTCCAGGAGAGATTGGTCAAAGTTGAGAAGGCCATCGATGAGAAAGGGTCCGCAGAGCACAGGGCCAGCATCGATGCTGCTACGGCGGAGACGGCGGAAGAGGAGGCATCACGATCCCTGGCGTCCCTTGAGGAGCAGGTCAACGGAGTGGGCTTCGAGATAAAGGATTGCGAGTGGAGCATCAAGAGAGCGAAAGAGGATGCAGGGCCCGTTTCCGATGTCAAGACATTCACAGAGAAGATATTGGCCGCCAAGAGGGAGGAAGCAGAGCTCGAGAAGCAGGAGGCCGACCTCAACAGCGCCATACGCAGGATAAGCGAGGAGTACAACAGCCTGCTGGCGGAGAAGAAGGTCACCGAGAGGGTGACCAGAGGTGCCAATGCGGTCATGGCGGTCCTTGAGATGAGGGACAAGGGCGCACTTAAGGGAATACACGGGACGATAATGGAGCTCGGGACCGTGGATCCTGAATACGAGACGGCGCTGTCCATAGCCGCAGGCGGTAAGATGCAGGCCATAGTCGTTGATGACGATCAAGTCGCCGCAGATGCCATAGCGGTTCTCAAGAAGGGCAACCTGGGAAGGGCAACATTCCTGCCGCTCAACAAGATGATGGATGGTAAGCCCCGGGCCAAGGCCATAATGTCGGTCAAGGATTCCGAGGGCTACGCCATTGACCTGGTGGATTTCGACGAGAAGTACAGGTCCGCATTCTGGTACGTCTTCGGGGATACGCTGGTGGTCAGGAACATGGACCAGGGTAGGCGCCTTATGGGCGGTATCAGGATCGTCACCATGGACGGCGATCTGATAGAAGCCTCCGGAGCCATGGTCGGGGGTGCCGTGAACAAGCAGGTCACCCTCAAGTTCGGAACAACATCCCAATCAAGACTGGATGCGGTCTCTGCAGAACTAAGGGCCGCCAATGAGTCCCTGGACACGTTGCGCATCAAGATGAGGGCTCTGCGCGACAGCATCCGCGAGATGGATAATCAGATGAGGTCCGTCAACGCGGGCAGCATGGAGCTCCAGAGCAAACTGGGCAAGCTTGAGGCACAGCTCAAAGAGCTCAACGATAAGAGGAAACGTCTGACCTCCGAGGCTGCGACGAAGAGGGACGCACTCTCTGAGGCCAAAGAGGTCAATTCCAAGGCGGTCTCCGAGCTGGCGAAGATCACATCAGAATTGGAGGACCTTAGGGCGGAGCGCACGGCCATAAGGGATCGTATAGCCGAGATAGCGCCTGCCGAGATGCAGGAGAGGATACAGAGGATAAGGGACTCGGTATACGAGCTCACGAACCAGGTATCCGAGCTGACCACTGAGAAGGCTACGCTGGCTGCTGAGAAGTCCGGCCATGACAGTCGCCTCTCATCGATCAAGACGGAGATCGTCAAGATCAGCAAGAAGATAGAGCTGGACTCGGAATCGATACAGAGGGCCTCTGATGAGAATGACAAGAAGAGAGTGGAGCTGAATGCTCTGAGGATAATCGAGGCTGAGATGGAGAGCGGCATAAAGGGCCTCCGTGATGTCAAGGACAGTCTCCTCGAGAGCAAGATCAAGGCGGAAGGGCAGAGAGATAACGTTTTTGATAAGATGGAGACCAAAACATCCTTCAAGCTGAGCCTGGAGGCTAAAGTCGCCATAACAGAGGAGAGCATCCGTCAGCTGAGGGAGGAGGTCTCCCAGATAGGGTTCGAGGTCGAGCGCCCAATACCCTCAGAAGAGGAGCTGCGCCGGACGATAAGATCCTGCGAGAGCATAATGGCCCGGATGGGGCAGGTCAACCTGCGTGCCATTGAGGATTACGAGGACAGGAAGGCCAGATACGACAGCCTGAATGCGGATGTTGGAAGGCTGAATGCCCAGATAAAGGAGCTGAATGAACTGGTCGCTTCTCTCAACTCAGAGAAGAAAGGGCTTTTCATGAAGTCCTACGAGGGCATAGACAGCAATTTCAGGAAGATCTATGCGGAACTCTCAGGAGGGGGAGAGGCATTCATGAAGCTGGAGGATGAGGATGATCCGTTCCAGGGCGGGTTGGAGATAAACGCCAAGCCGAAGAACGGGAAACTGCTGAGGCTGGAAGCCCTCTCGGGAGGGGAGAAGTCCCTCACCGCTCTTGCATTCATATTCGCGATACAGGAGCATCAGCCGTCGCCGTTCTATGTCCTTGACGAAGTGGATATGTTCCTGGATTCCGTCAATGCGGAGATGGTCGCCACAAGGATAAGGAAGAGCGCAGAGACCGCACAGTTCCTGCAGGTCTCTCTCAGGAAGGTAACATTGGCAATGGCCCAGCATCTCATAGGGGTGATGAGGCAGCCCAACGGGTACAGCAAGATAATAATACAGCCGGACTTCGAAGAGGTCTCCAGGTACGAGAGCGAGGCACTGGCGCATAAGCAGGAAGCGAAGGAAGAGGAGGGATGAGAAATGAACGGGGATGCACAGACGAGTGACGCGGTCCAGCAGCACCTTATCTATCATAAGGCGCTGATAGACGACAACGTCGGGAATGAGAGAGTGAACAGGTACATCAGGATCCTGGGGGAAAGCGACAGCATGAAGCTGGAAGATCCTACGGATGAGGCGATAAGGTCGATATTCAGCCTCGTGTTCGAAAACCATCTGGACCCGTGGGAGATAGACCTCCATGAGTTCGTAAGGCTCTATTCCTCCAAGATAAGCAAGAACGATTATGACATGATAGTCGCCGGTAAGCTGGTGCTCATGGCGTGGAAGATTCTGAGGATGCAGTCGGACAGGACAAGGGAGGTCTCCGAATGCATCGATGATAAGGACGATCTTCTCTTCGAGACGGACACGGATCTTTTCGCCGAAGAATCATTCATTCCCCTTGTGCCCTCGGTAAGTCTCACACCCGCGATCCGCAGGGAGCCGGTCAGGCAGGTCACCATGATGGAGCTCCTGGATGCCTTCGAGGATGCCAGAGAGGAGATAGAGATCTCCGTCGAGAGGGAGCGCCTGAAGCTGGAGCTGAAGGCGAAGGAGCCCAGGAAGTTCGAGAACAAGGCCCACGACGAGGATGATGAGAGGGATGTTGAGGTGGTTTACGAGAAGATACAGAAGCTCGGCGCCGGAGAGATGCTGTTGAGAGACCTGTACACCGCGGATACCCTGGTGAACATCAAGATCTTCCTGGCCGTATTGCATCTGGTCAGGGACGGCAAGCTGGCCGTCAGGCAGGATGTGCTCCCTTACGGGGATGTGTTCATAGAGCTGAAGGTCGACTGGGCCGCGGGCACGGTCGAGGACGCATCGCCGGAGACGGTCATACGCGAGGCGGTGATCTGAGATGGATTCGAAGGGCGCCGTAGAGGCGGCACTCTTCTCGTCCTCCCGGCCTATGAGGGTCAAGGAGGTCGCCGACAAAACCGGACTGTCGGACCAGACAGTCAGGAAGGCCCTTGCAGACCTGGCGGAGGGCTACGATTCCGCGGGCTCTGCTGTGATGGTCTCCAAGATCAATTCGATGTATTCCCTTCGTCTGAGGGACGAGTACATCCACTTCACGGACAGATTCTCCGATATGGAGATACCGCCTGCCACAATGAAGACGCTCTCCACGATAGCTTACAATCAGCCCGTATTGCAGTCGGAGCTTTTCCGGGCCCGGGGTGTGAGGACCTATGAGGACGTCAGGGAGCTTATGAGCATGGGCTTCGTTGCCGGCAAGAAGACCGGTCAGACCCTGGAGCTGACAACCACGAAGAGATTCGCGGAGTACTTCGGCATAGAGGGCGGCAGGATCCAGGACGTCAAGGCTTGGATAGAGAAGAACCAGGGACACTGATATCTCGGAATTGAAAAATCCCTTTGGAAACCTTTAAATCGTACTCCGTTTGTAGCCGAGACGATACACATGGTCATGCCACTCGCATTATTGGAGAAATCGCTGGATAAACGGGTGTCCCTGCTTTTGAAGGACGGAAGGGTTCTCGAGGGGAAGCTCACAGGCTACGACGAGTTCATGAACATGGTCATCGACGACACAGTGGAGAGCTTCCAGGAAACCGAGGGAAGACGTCTCGGAGTGGTCGTTCTTCGCGGTAACAACGTGGTCAGCATATCGATACTCTGATCTATCATCTCGGCAGAGCCATAACCTATTTACCCATGGAAAGGGTCTGCCGCTAGTGGCCATGTCTCTCATAGATAGGCTTGACGATGCGTCCAGTAAACGAGGAGTCAAACGAGCCTGGTTAATCCTTGTCGTTTTGGTTTTCCTGATTCTGATTATTTTACCATCCATTTACGTTCTTTTCGAAGCAGTTTCCCAGTGGGGTCTGATAAACGAGGTCGCCTCCGATTCCGGGAAGATGGCCGTTATATGGGGGGCGGTGGGCAATTCGTTCAGTATCGCATTCATCGTCACGATCATCGACATAATCGTGGGAATACCGATGGCATGGCTGATGGTCAGGAAGAACTTCCCCGGGAAGAGGTACGTGGATACTCTGATAGACATGCCCCTTGCATTCCCTACCGCTGCCCTCGGGTTCTCGGTGGCGATATTCTGGGGGGTCCCCCAGGGCCTGGATGTCCCAGGTCTGGGGATAGTTCTCAGCCCCTATGTTCTCGTCATCCTTCTGCATCTGATATTCACATATCCTTACATGGTAAGGACGCTCTCCGGAATACTGGAGCAGCTGGACCCGAACTTTGAGACGGCCGGCATGACCTTGGGAGCATCCAGGTTCACTGCGGTGAGGACGATAACACTGCCCCTCTTCCGGGCGGGACTGGTCACGGGATTCATACTCTGTTTCGCCAGGTCACTCAGTGAGACCGGAGGCACATACATAGCCCTGAGCCTGATAGGCAAGCAGACAACCTTCTTCACGGGACCTACGTTCATCAGCGAACTGAAGCATCAGGCAGGCTCCCAGGCGGCTATGCCGGAGCTGATCCTCATCAGCGTTCTGCTCATCGTGTTCGCGCTTCTCATGCTTTTCGTAGCAAAGCTGATGATGGATAGAGTGAAGATCCCATGGTCCAAGGTCTGGCCGAAATTCGAGAGGAAGATCAGCCGGGGCCTGGCGGTGAAAATGAGGAACGGTTTATCATCCTTCTTCCTTGCACTTTTCATTATAATCCCTTCATTTTTCATATTTTCCTTCCTTCTCGTCGACGGGCCTTTACCAGACATGGCGGGTCTGTTCAAGGCCATGGGTATATCATTCCTGGTTGCGGGAGCGGCCACGGCATTCGACATCGTGTTCGGAATCCCTATGGCCCTCTATATAGCCAGGAACAGGGACAAGAGTCTCGGCAGGGCCCTGGATATGCTAGTGAATGTCCCTCTGATAATACCGACCACTGCACTCGGGCTGTCACTGTTCCTGTTCTGGTCCAGCGCATCTCTTCCCGGACTGGTGCTCGTGATACTTGGTCACATATCGTTCACGTATCCTCTCGTGGTGAGGAACGTCATAGGCGCAGTGGAGGAGGTAGACCCGTCCTATGAGGAGATAGCGAAGACCTTGGGCGCCAAGCCCTTCCAGGCATTCCGCAAAGTGCTCCTCCCGGTTATACAGTCCTCGGTTCTTGCAGGATCGATCCTAGCATTCACCAGGAGTCTCGGGGAGACCGGGGCCACAATAGCGATAGATCCGACCATCAACACAGTCCCGATCTACATCGTCAATCTGATAAACAAGTTCACAGAATTCAACAATCCAGATTACGCATACCAGGCGGCCGTTGCATCGATCACGCTGACGGTTGTATGCTTCGTGCTGATGGTAGCCGTGAAATATGTCACGCGCAGGACGCTGGGAGGTCGGAGACATGACTGAGATAAGGCTGGAGGGTCTGAAGAAGAAGTTCTGTTCGGATATGGCAGCCGACGGCATAGATCTGACAGTGGAATCGGGAGAGTACCTCTGCATCCTGGGCCCTACCGGGGCAGGAAAGACCACGCTCATGAGGATGATCTGCGGCCTGACGGAGCCGGACGAGGGCAGAGTTTTCTTCGGAGATCAGGACATCACGTATCTGGATACGGCCGAGAGGGGTGCGACGATGCTCTCTCAGACCTACGCGCTCTTTCCCAATATGAGGGTGAAGGAGAACGTGCTGTTCGGATCATGGATCAAAGGATGGCCCGAGGAGGAGAGCCAGCAGTTGGCCAGGAACATACTGTCCATGATGCATATGGAGTCCAGGTCCAAGGCATATCCGGACGAGCTTTCGGGAGGACAGCAGCAGAGGATCGCCCTTGCGAGGGCGTTAGCGTCAGGTTCCAAAGTACTGCTCCTCGATGAGCCCCTGCGGGCCTTGGATGCGCGCCTCAGGCTGGAGCTGAGGAAGGACCTCAAAGGGATGGTGAAGGCCATGGGCCTTACGGCAATCCACGTCACGCACGATCAGGATGAGGCCCTGGAGATGGCTGACAGGATAGCGGTCCTTCGGGCAGGGAGGATAATACAGGTGGGCACCCCCAAAGAGGTGTTCGAGGACCCGAAGACCCCCTTCGTTGCCAACTTCGTCGGCAGATCCAATATGATCCAGTGCAAGGTTGTCCGGTCAGCGGATGGGAAGGTCCTTCTCGAGAATGATGGAGGTCTGAGGATGGAGGCCAAGGACGGGGGCCACTCTCCTGGCACGGAAGTCCTGATGGCTGTAAAGGTGGGCAATACGAAGATATCCACCACGCTTCCCGGTTATTTCGAGGGCAGAGTGGAGAAGGTCCTCTACGAAGGTGCCACCATAACCGTGGAGGTAATGGTAAAGGGGCTTGGGTTGGTTTATTCCAAGCTGCCAAATAGGAAATTCGATGACTTCCGGGAAGGGAGCATGGTATCGGTCAACTGGAGCCCCAATAAGGCCAAGGTATTCGATATACCTGAGAGCGGGATAGAGTACGAGATAAGGGTGGACTGAATGCCGCACGTCAGACTTGAGAACATAACGATGAGGTTCGGTGACATAACCGCAGTCAGGGACATTGATCTGGAGATCCGCAATGGGGAGTACGTCACCATACTGGGACCATCCGGATGCGGCAAAACAACCCTCATCAAGATAGTGGCAGGCATATTGCGCCCCACGGACGGTAAGATATTCGTCGATGGGAAGGATGTTACCAAAGTCCATCTGGAGGACAGGGATACAGGTTATGTGTTCCAGAACATCGCTCTGTTCCCCCACATGACGATACGCGGGAATGCGGAGTACGGGCCGAAGGTGCATTCCGTTGAAGAAGGGGAGGCCGAGGCCACAGCGGAGGAGTACCTGAGGCTGGTGGACATGCTGGACAAAGCAGGGCACTTCCCCAAGGAGCTTTCCGGAGGGGATCAGCAGAAGGCAGCGCTGGCCAGAGCTCTGGCGTCCGGTTCCAGGATGCTGATGCTGGACGAGCCCCTGTCGGCTCTGGATGCAAGGGTGCGTATGGAGCTGAGATATGAGATAAGGCGCATCGTTAAGCGTCTGGGCATAACGGTTCTGCATGTGACCCACGATCAGGAGGAGGCCATGTCTGTTTCAGACAGAATAATTCTGATGCGGAAGGGCAAGATATTCGAGACGGGTACACCTTTGGAGATGTACAGATCTCCGAAAAGCATATTCGCTGCGTACTTCATAGGCGAAACGAATCTTATGGAGTGCACCGTGGAGAGCAAGAGGAAAGGCGGAGGCGTGATCCTGAGATTAAGGAACGACGTTCCCGTAAACGTTTCCAAATCCAAGGCGAATGTGGGGGATATAGCGATCCTCTCGGTGCGCCCTGAGCATGTGTACACGGCGACGGACGGGCTTAAGGCATATGTGAGGGACGTTGTATTCATGGGAACATATTGGCGTGTGAGGACAGAAGCGGAATCTCAGGACTATGTGGACTACAACATACCTGCCGATTCACAAGTGCCAGAGATAGGGGAAGAGGTGTACTTGGTTTTCAACAAGAAGGCTTCTAGGGTGTTCAAGAGGCCCAAGGAAGGATTAACGGAGGCGATTAAGCTTGAGTGATATGAAAGATATGCTGGAATGGTTCTCTAGGAGGACCAGCGGAGTGGTGCAGAAGGGTAGCAGGAGTCACGGCCTGATCGTTCTTGATACTGTGGTAGAACTGGAGAAGGCTCTGAAAGCCATGTCCGA
>DAXF01000033.1:0-5809 GCA_002506255.1 Methanomassiliicoccaceae archaeon UBA367 | reverse complement strand
TGAAGAGCCAGGAGAGGGAGGACCTCCTTCATCTGATCAAGAAGACCGATAAGATCTCGGATAAGGTCAACGAGGCAGGTCTGTACCTGCAGCTGATAATCGAGACGGAAGTCGAGGTTCCAAAGTACCTATGGGATGCCGCAAAGCAGATGACCTCGGAGCTTGTGCTGTCCGTCAGGCTTCTGATCATGGCATTTGAGAACATGGGCAAGAACAAAGGAGAGGTTCAAAGGCACATCGGTTCCATAAATGATCAGGAACGTCTCATAGATCAGATGGATTATGCCAATTTCAGAAGGATACTCATGTCCGATATGGACCACAAGGGGATCCTGCTCATGCGCGGCCTCACGGAATCATTGGAGAAAGCGGCGGATGCCAGCAATTCATGTGCCGAGACTTTGGCGGTACTGATGATAGCCAGAGGGGCATAACATGGCTAAACGGTTGTTCGGCACCAACGGTGTGCGCGGAGTCATCAACGACGATATGACATCGGAGTTAGGTCTTCGACTGGGCAAAGCAATAGGTGAATTCTTTGGAGGTACCGTGGCCATAGCCTCGGATACCAGGGTATCCGGGGATATGATAAAATCTGCGGTATCAGCAGGGCTTATGGCTGTGGGGTGCAGAGTGCTCGATCTGGGAGTGATACCTACTCCGGCAATACAGTACTTCGTGAAGACCCATGATCATGTTTCCGGAGGGGTGATGATAACAGCTTCTCACAATCCTCCCGAGTTCAACGGCATAAAATGCATCGCTCCTGATGGTACGGAGCTGCATCGTTCCGATGAGGAGCAGATCGAGAAGAAATACGAAGAGGACGCCCCCTGCAAGCCCTGGAGCGAAGTCGGTACGAAAGATGAAGTCCTGGGAGCCGCCGATTCTTATGTTGATGCGGTAGTGTCCCTGGTCGACTCGGAGACGATAAGGGCTGCCAACCTGGTCGCGGTGCTGGATTGCGCCAACGGAGCATCTTATTACACTGCACCTCTGTTGCTTAGCAAGCTGAATGTGAGGGCGATAACCCTCAACGCCAATCCTCAGGGTGAGTTCCCGGGTCATCCCAGCGAGCCCACTGAGAATAACCTTTCGACTTTGATAGAGACAACAAAGTACACGAAAGCCGACATAGGAATAGCTCACGACGGGGACGCGGACAGAACCGTGTTCATAACCGAAAAAGGGGAATTCATCAGCGGAGACAAGAGCCTGGCACTTATGGCGGAGATGGCCGTTTCCAAAAAAAGGGGAGGTAAGATAGTCACTCCCGTAAGCTCCTCCTCCATGGTAGAGGATGTTGTGGTCAAGGCGGGCGGAGAGGTGATATACACAGCCGTCGGGTCCCCGGTGGTCGCCAGGAAGATGATCGATACGGATGCGATCTTCGGAGGCGAGGAGAACGGTGGGCTGATATTCCCCGAGATGCAGTACTGCAGAGACGGTGCTATGACCGCAGCCAAGATGCTGGAGTACATAGCCAATAAAGGCTCCCTGCAAGAAAGGATCGATTCGCTGCCCGCTTATTTCACTGACAAGAGGAAATTGGAGTGCCCTGCGGGGATGAGGGAAGATCTCATGGAGCATCTGAAGAAACTCAATGCCGCCAGGACCACGGATTCTACAGACGGACTCAAGATAATCTATCCTGACGGATGGGTTCTTCTCAGACCTTCTGGCACAGAGCAGATATTCAGGATATACTCCGAAGCGAAGGATACGGAGACGGCAGAGAAGAGAGGGGCCTACTATGAGGACATAGTGAAGGATTTCCTCAATTCCTACAAGACCTGACCGCTATAACTTCCTTGATCATCCTGGCCGCAAGCACGGACGTCGTACCGCTGGGATCGGCGGGAGGACAGACCTCCGTGACATCGAATCCCACCAAGCGGTCTCCCAGCAGGTTTATGGCCTTCTTGACATCCATCGGCGTCAGACCGAAAGGTTCCGGCGTGCCGGTACCGGGAGCGTAAGCCGGATCGATGCCGTCTATGTCCAGAGTCAGGTAGATGCCGTCGCATCTTACGCTTTCCATGGCCTTCTTGACAGCCTTCTCGATCCCGGATTCCATTATCTCGTATGAATCTATGAATCTGATCGGGTCATCCCGATCCAGTTCCTCTTCGGAAACGGACCTGACACCCAGAACGAAAACGTTATCCAGGCCCAGATGCTCGGCCGCTCTGCGCGTTATGCAGGCGTGGCTCTCCCTGCACCCGAGATATTCGTCCCTGGAGTCCAGATGGGCATCGATGGATATCAGGGCTATGCTCTTCTCCTTGAAGCAGCGAATAATCGGTATGTTCACGGAATGCTCGCCGCCCATGGCTATCGTGAATTTGCCGTCCCTTATGGCCGGGCCCATGACGAACCCGACCTCATCCATCATATCTCCGGGGAGCAGGAAATCGTCGCAGTCCCCGTAGTCGTACAAAGCGGCATCGTAGCTGCCGTGCTCGTAATGGGTCCTCTCAAAATTGTATGATGCGCGCCTTATGGCGGCAGGTGCCTCCCTGGCACCGGCCCTGAAACTGGCAGTTCTGTCGAAGGGTATGCCGTATAGGCAGAAATCCGCATCGTTGTAGGATGCGTCGGCATCTGCGAAAGATGTACCCTGTGGCATCTCACATCAGCTTCATTCTGTCCATGGCCACGAGATACATTATCTCGCCGCCCTCTTCCAGAACGGACTCGTGGTCTGCGTTGATGGCCATGCTGAATGTCTCGAAGGTCTCCAGGTCCATAATCTGGACTTCGTCGCCGTGTATGGCGAGGACCTGTCCCTTCCTCTTGTCGATGATAGGGACCTGTACTTTGGTGCTGACAGGACCAACAAGGGATTTTTTGGAACCGGTGAAAATGCTCACGGCATCGATGTTGGCCTTGGCGGACCCGTGCTTTCCGGGCTTGGACGTAGATATTGAGATTATTTTACAAGGTTCGTCATCGATGTTGACGTACCTTCCGATCTTCAGTTCCCTTATCTCTTTTGCTTCCCAATCTCCACCGGCCATATGATTTCCTCTTGACTCTTATTTAGATCGGGATAGCTCCCGTCCATCGCGTGCCCTATTGACATCAAGCTTATAATTATTTCTTGGAGAACCGATCGGTTCTGCGCCCGCCCTGGGACTTTGTCGCCCCCTTTACACTTCCCCTTTTGGGCACGGCCCTCTTAGGTGGTTCCGGATATCTGCGTTTAATGTCTGCCAGCCTGGTCTCGAATTCGCTTACGAGCAGATCCCCTCTGTACTCCCCGCCGCAATTGTCTATCTTCGCTGCGATGAGCGCTTTGCCTGCAAGCGACCTGGCTATTTTCCCCCTTTGCCAAAAGGGAGCAGTGTGCACGGAAGGGTGCTGGTAGAGCACTCCGTGCTTGGGTGGCCGTTTCCCGGACTTGAGGTGCCTGAACATGGCCTTCTCCGCACCCATTAGCTGCACTGTCGAGGACGGCAGCGATGCAAGTCTTCCAAGTCCTCCGGCCAGGGAGATCAGTCTTGCGGACAGCGGGCCGCCCAGCAACGCGCACATGTTGGGACACGATATCTCTACGATATCGGAGATGTAATCCTCTGTTCTCTCTTTGCTCATGTATACGGAGCACAGAGTCCCGGCAAGATCCCTCACGGCCACAAGGTCCTCCGGGTCCATATCTGAGCCTATGGACTCTATGTCCAATTCCAGCGCGGATATGACTGATTCCCTGTCACCATAGTCACTTATGGCTCTGGCATATCGTTCATCCTTGGCATAGTCCGCAAGCTCTGGGAAATGCATGCCGTACCATTCGTGCAGCCTTTCGCTCATCAGGTTTGCTGTCTCGATCAGATCATCCAGGCTCCTTATCGCCTGTACGAGGTTCCTGTCCCGCGGGATCGGCTCGGATGTCCTCAGCCTCGCAAGGCCCATCATAGCCTCGTGCATAAGATCTGGGGGGAATCCGAAGGCTTCCGCCTTTATGAAAGAGGAATCGAAGAAAACGGGCTTTCCGAGCTCAGACTGTCTCCTTTCCGAGACCTCCAATTTCTCGCGACCTTGTGCCAGATCCCTCTCTTCAGGCAGAAGGCCTCCTCTCTGCATTATCGCCAGCTTCTCAGATATAGTATCTGCATCCTTTGGCATCAGGCGTTTATCCAGTATCCTGTTCCCATCGCAAAGGAACACTCCGAACCATTTCGTCACGAGTATCATGGTGCATCGCCCGTTATCCTTTTGATCTCTGCTTCGGACAATCTTCCCGCCTCCGGAGTGAGGACCTGCAGATTGGCCTGGAACTCTAGTTCTTCCATGCGGTTGTATGCTTCGATGAGGTCCCTGCCCTGTGTCAGTGCGCCGTGGCGGGCCATAGTCATGGTCATATGGGAGTGCTTTTCCCTTATTGCATCTACAAGCTCTGCAGAACCGGGGGTGTGGTATCCGACCATTGGCACCTCCCCTAGAAGTATGACGCCCTCGGGCGTGAGGCTGCAGTCCACCTTCTCCCCTCTGACGGCCAAGGCTGTGCAGTACAAAGGATGGCAGTGGATCACCGCATTAACGGAAGGGTTGGAATCGTAAAGAGCCAGATGGAAGAATCTTTCTATTGAGGGTTTTCCGCCGTCAAGGGGTTCTCCGTTCTTATCTATCCTTACTATCTCCTTCTCGGTCAGAAGACCCTTGTTCTTGCCGGAGGGGGTTATGAGGAAAGTGCCGTCGTTCAATCTCACGCTTACATTCCCGCCGGCTGAGACAGTGAGCTTTCTCTCGTATAGCATCCTGCATATGCGGACCAGTTCGATTCTCCCGTCAGGATCATTCATCCCAGCACCTTCCGTATCTCATTCGGTTTCAGTATCCCCATCTCAGTTATGAATCCGGTAACATATTTCGCCGGTGTCATGTCAAATGACGGATTCAGGGCCTTCGCCCCCTCAGGTGCTATCCTGATCCCGGATACCATGGTTATCTCGTCTTGGGGGCGGTACTCGATCTTTATATCCTCTCCGCGGCGGGTACTGAAGTCGAATGTTGATATGGGCGCCGCAACGTAGAATGGAACTCCAAGCTCCTTTGCCAGAACCGCCTTCTCGAAGGTCCCTATCTTGTTGGCGAAGTCCCCGTTGGCCGCTATACGGTCAGCTCCCAGTATGACGAGATCGACACCGTCCCTCAGGAAGTGACCGGAAGCTCCGTCAGGTATTATGGCGTGATCTATGTCCTCCTGCAGAAGCTCCCAGGAGGTCAGCTGCATTCCCTGAAGGCGCGGTCTTGTCTCCGAAACGTAGACGAAAAAGTGCTTCCCTCCTTCATGAGCAGCTCTGATGGGTGCGAGGGCGGTGCCTACATCCACCGTTGCCAGGGCCCCGGCGTTGCAATGGGTCATCACTTTCGCCCCTTCTTTTATGAGCGGCTCGCCGTGCCGTCCTATCGCCAGGCATTTGTCGATGATCGTCTGCGCATAGGCATCTGCTGCTTCGATCGGGTCTGCGCCCCTCTCCAGAGCGTCGGTCATATGGTCCACGGCATAGAAGAGATCATAGGCGGTCGGTCTTGCTGCCTTTATGAACGCCGCAGCTTTTTCGAGGTCGTTCCCTTTAAGGGCGGCCAAGCACATCCCGTAGGCCGCAGTTGCACCGATCGAAGGCGCTCCTCTTGTGGTCATATTGCTGATGGATTCGGCAACATCCTGATAGTTGTCAAAGGAGACGAACTTCAATTCTCTCGGCAGCTTTCTCTGATCGATCATGACGACTCTGCCTTCTTCGAACCAGACAGCTTTCACGTCCCTTACGCCGTTCTCCGTTTTCGCCTTCATTCGCAAACC
>DAXF01000076.1:479-2840 GCA_002506255.1 Methanomassiliicoccaceae archaeon UBA367 | reverse complement strand
CACGGTGCATTTGCCCGACAGCACGGTCTCATCTGAGAACCCTACGGACGGCTTGTCCATGTATCCCGTGTACACGATCTTGTTCCCCATGATCCCTCTGACGGAGTACGCTTCCCCTCCGTTCCCTCCCACCGCTATGCTGCATCCGGAAGGTATGTCGAGGTCGACAGTCCTGCATGATCCTTCCCCGGAGAAGTAGACGACAGCGGCAGCATTGGTTATTCTGCCTACCTGGTTCTCCAGAGCGGCGGCGGTCGTCGCCTCCTCATTATGCTCCAGGGCCGATCCGATGAAGGGGAGGGAGGCCGCCAGCACTGCGAGGACGACCACAATCCTTATGGGCAGGTCCAGGACCGCCCTCTTGTTCATCTTCAAGCGATCACCGCGATCCTGCAGTTCCCGTTCTCGCCGTATCCTGCTTTGGATACGTTAACATCGATATGCCCGACAGGCGAATTCAGTTTCACGTATATCGATCCGAACATCGCCTTTCCGTTGGTGTCGGTTGTGGAGTAAACTGTTCCGCCGCGTCCGTCGTTGGCCCCCAGCCCCGTTATGACCACTGTCGCTCCCTCGACCGGATTGCCGTCCTGGTCCGTGACGTAGACGGAGAACCTCTCCTTGGTGGCCCTGTTGCCGTTGGTGTCAGGGCTTCCCAGGGGGATGCTGTCATTGTCCACGGTGACATCCCCTATGGACTTGGGCATCTCTATGTCGTTCATCCAACCCACCACCACGGACGTTCCGAGAGTGGCGATCACGATCAGTATCATGAGTTGAAGGGGCAGTCCTTCGATGCCTCCGCTCCTGTCTCTTCGTATTCTGCGAGTTCGCTCTTTGCGCTTCATGATAACTGTCTCGCGAAGCGAGGGAATAAAAGCGGACAGCTACAGTTAGCCTCTAAGAGGGATACTCCTCACAAGAGTATGAACGGTCTCCGAGGAACGGAGTGTGCTCTTCATCACATTCACTGAATCGCAGGTGAACCATCCGAAGGTGGCGCTCTTGTTGCCTGATACAAGACCGCCCACGTCGGTACCGCCGCTCATGCGTGCCAGGGTGATGTGAGGTTTGAATTCCTTGCCGTCGTAGCCGACCCCGGCGGCATCAAGGGAATTGCGTATGGCCTCCGAGAGGGCGGCCATTGTGCCGTCGTCGCTTGCTCCCACCCAGACAACCTTCGGTCTTTGGGGGTTAGGGAATGCGCCCACACCTCTGAGGTCGATGCGGAAGGGCTCGATCCCTTCGGCCGCCTTCTCGACGGCTTCGCATACTCTACTCTCATATTCGATATCCAGATCGCCTATGAAGGCCAAAGTAAGATGTCTCTGCTTATCGGGAACGGGACGTGCTCCGCGTATACCTCCGATATCCTCCGCAACAGACTCAAGGGGGCCCAGATGGGGCACCATTATGGAGACGAAAAGCCTCACCGGGTCCATATGCGCTAATTCACGAGAGCGCTATTAAAATTAGCGCTCTTCAATATCGTCACTTCATCTCGATCAGGTTGTAGGATGTCGTTCCCAGCCCTATTCTCTCAGCGTGTTCCAGAGCTATTCGCCAATCCGTTCCCTCGTTTACATCGGCGAATATGTCCTTCCCGAGGACCTTCCTGCCTATGGGCTTCTGAGCTGCGGAGATCCTGGCGCAGGCAGCATCCAGGGCTACCGGGTCGAAGGATGCGAATATCCCCACGTCGGGTATTATCGGCGGGTTGTTCCCTCCGTAGCAGTCGCAGAGAGGCGAGACATCGCACACCACGCTTACGTGGAAGTTCGGTTTCCCCAGCACGGCCGCTGCCGCGTATTCTGCCATCTTCATGCTCAGCAGGTCCTTGGAGGAGTCCGGACCGGCGCATACGGCATCGAAGCGACAGGCGGATATGCATCTGCCGCACCCTACGCATGTTCCGTAATCGATCACCGCTTTCTTCTTTGGAAAGGATATAGCGCCGTGGGCGCATGCCCTCAGGCACTCCTTGCATTCTCTGCATTTCCCTTCATCGATCTGCGGCTTCGCCTCGGAGTGCTGCTCCATCTTGCCCCTGCGGGAGGCGCACCCCATGCCCAGGTTCTTCACCGCACCGCCAACTCCCGTGAGCTCGTGGCATTTGAAATGGCTCAGGGAGATGATAACGTCGGCCTCGGCCACAGCCCTTCCGATCTTCGCTTCGCGAACACATTCTCCGTTTATCGGCACCAGGGTCTCATCGGAGCCTTTCAGACCGTCCCCTATCAGGATCTGGCATCCTGTGGTGAGGGGGCTGAATCCGTTGGCGTATGCGGTATCCAGATGCTCCACGGCGTTCTTCCTGCATCCTGCGTACAATGTGTTGCAGTCGGTCAGGAAAGGTATGCC
>DAXF01000076.1:0-339 GCA_002506255.1 Methanomassiliicoccaceae archaeon UBA367 | reverse complement strand
CAGTCGGTCAGGAAAGGTATGCCTCCTTTCTCTTTGATCATATCAGCCAATACTTTGGCATAATTGGGCCTGAGGAACGAAAGGTTGCCGTACTCCCCGAAATGCAGCTTGATGGCCACGAGCTTCCTCTCCATGTCGATCCTGCCGATCCCTGCCGCTTCGCAGACCCTTCTCATCTTCTTCAGAAGGCTGTCGCCAATCTCAACTTCCATGTCTGAGAAGAACACATCGGAGCCTTTTATCCCCGTCATGGGTGCCAGTAGGGCTTTTTCCTTCTAATAAATTGGGTTCTCAGAACTACGAGTTTCGTAGTGGGGGTTATAGTTTCAAATACAGAAT
>DAXF01000010.1:17386-36878 GCA_002506255.1 Methanomassiliicoccaceae archaeon UBA367 | reverse complement strand
GACATAAAGATGGATGTGGCCAAGAAATACGGCATGATCCAGCCTAAAAGCTCCGATACGAAGGCCGTGAGGGCAATGTTCTTCATAGACCCCAACGGGATCATCCGATGCATACACTACTACCCTCTGTCCACCGGAAGGAACTTCGACGAGATGGTGAGGGTCATCAAGGCGCTGCAGAAAGCAGATTCCGACAAGGTCGCAACCCCTGCCAACTGGATGCCGGGCGATGACACCATCTCCCCCGCCCCCGGCACCTGCGCCGGCGCCAAGGAGAGGATGGAAGGCAAGAACAAGGACATGTACTGCCTTGACTGGTTCCTCTGCTTCAACAAAGAGAAGAAGAACTGATCGGCGTGCTGATCAAACCGCTTCCCTCAAACCTATTACCCCTTTCTCGATAATTTGAAATCAAGGCGGACTGTTAGCCGCATACATGCGCGAAGATATAGCATCAGGAATCTTCAAGGAAAAGGTTAAAGGACCTTGTCCCGGGAATCGCTTTGTGCATCGCCGTAGCGATCCCCTGCTGGTTCCTCGGCTCTGCGATCCCTGTTGTGGGAGGGCCGGTCTTCGGAATACTTCTGGGCATGCTTTTGGGATTCTTCATGAAGAGCCGTGAAGCCACACGCGGAGGTACCTCATTCTGTTCAAAGACCGTCCTGCAGGCAGCGGTCGTCTTCCTCGGTTTCGGATTGGACTTGGCACTAATCGCCAGAGTGGGCGCATTGTCCCTACCTATTATCATCGTGACCATATCCGTCGCATTGGCCGTGGCATATGCAATGCACAGGCTGCTGGGGATTCCCAAAAAGACCTCCGCCCTGGTAGGAGTGGGCTCTGCCATATGCGGCGGGTCCGCAATAGCCGCCGCTGCTCCGGCCATACAGGCCAGTGATGAGGACATAGCTAGATCGATCTCCGTGATATTCCTGTTTAATGTGATAGCGGCATTGACCTTCCCGACCATAGGAATCATTTTGGGCCTCTCTGATCAGGGCTTCGCTCTCTTCGCCGGAACCGCGATAAACGATACTTCTTCGGTCACGGCCGCTGCTTCCTCATGGGATGATATTCACGGTACCGGGACGACTGTACTCGACCAGGCGACCATAGTAAAGCTCACCAGGACTTTGGCCATTATCCCGATCACACTGATCCTTGCCTACATCTACGCCAAGAGCGATTCCGACCGTTCCAGCAACAGAGTAAGCCTCAAGAAGATGTTCCCGATTTTCATAGCCTTCTTCGTGCTCGCATCGATCATAACCACCATTTGCACTGGCATGTTTGGCGTCTCTCCAGACGCTTTCTCGCCATTCAAGGTCCTCAGCAAATTCCTGATAATAATCGCCATGACAGCCATAGGTTTCAACACAGATGTGGTAAAACTGATCAAGAACGGAGGGAAACCTCTTGCTATGGGTTTCGCCTGCTGGATATCCATAGCTTTGGCAAGTTTGGGTATGCAGTATCTGCTCGGCATATGGTAAATGACCTGGTGCGGGGGAAGGGATTCGAACCCATGAACCGCTGACGGACAGGATCTTAAGTCCCGCGCCTTTGGCCGCTCGGCAACCCCCGCTTCGCCCTATGGGATGATTAGCCTGTTTAATAATCCACTCCTCAGGACAGCATAGACTTTGATGCTGCTGTTAAGGCCTTACTCCAAGAATATATACACAGGAGTGCTGTTTTATCATTGATGTCCTACAGCATACCCAGCGACGAACGGCTGTCCGAGGCCATCTTCATCGTCATGTACAGGAACCAGCAGGTCAGGTCCCAATCAGAGATGACAGAGCTCGTGCTGAGGGAGATCAACAAAGATGGCAGCGATTATCGCGTCAGTGGCGAGCGCATCAGGCGACTGGCAATAAACAGGGGGCTTTCGCAGGTATCCATAGATTACAACGATGCGGAGAACAGGGACCTGCCGGAGGATTGCCCCGTCTGCAGGAATCCCCTTATCGGCATAAGCAATACGACCTTGGACGGCAGAGAAACCGAGATCCTTAGGAAATGCTCTGTATGCACATATTCCGTCGGTACCAAAATGCGCATGCCCGGCAAGTACACATTCACGAAGGGGCGGAAGAGATGACACCGGACGAAGACAACAAAAAGGAGATCCCGAAGAAAACGTACCGCGAGGACGACGGCGATCCGTGTTGGACGCGCCCTCTCGTATCGGTTAAGAGTCAGGACAGAAAGGATATATGATTCCATTCAATTAGGTGGACTCGGAGACGGGGATGAAGAACTGGGAGTTCGACAAGGTAAAAGATAAGACTGTAAGGATCGAAAAGACCCTGGCGGATATGATGGGGCTCGTGGACGGCGGGTACATCTACAGCACTCTTTTTGAGTACGACAACGAAAGCCCGAAGAAATACGAGCTCATCCTGTCTACCTATCCCCAAGAGAACTACCGGACCCTTACCAATATAACGATGTACATCCAGGACGTGCCGGGCTCCAGCGCTCAAGCGGCCAGATTCCTGGGAGACAGGGACATCAACATACTGAACTCCATATCCTTGGAGGGCATATCCGATACCATCATCATCTGGAAGATGCTCGTGGACCTTAACTTCGCGGGAGAGGTCAATATCCTGGCAGAGAAGTTCGCCGAACTTAAGGAGAAGAACGACCCCTCTGTTTCCAAGATAGATCATATACAGATTAAACCAGCTGATATAGGCCGCGTCTTCAGGACCGAAGGGCGCTCCGACAAGATCGAGATAAGAAGAGGCGTTCCCATAACTCTGAAGGACAACGTCTACGACCTCTCGGTAGAATACGGTGATGTGTTCGAGGACTTCGAGGGCGAGTCCGTGATGATAGTGGCAGACTACGCTTCCTGGATCATTTCCATCTCTTTCTTCAAAGGAGAGACAAAGCTGGTTAAGATAGGTCTGGAGATCCCTGACTGCCCGGGATCCATAACCCAAGTACTGGATTGGATAGCTTCCAAAAACGTCAATCTCATCTCTGTTTTCAGCAAGATAAAGATATGCTATCAGACGATGACCTTGGACCTTGTGGCTGATTTCAGCGGTTGCAAGATGCCGATGGACGAATTCCGGATCAAACTCGAGAATGCCCTGGAAGGCATGAACGGGATATTCATTCTTACCCAGTACGAGGAATTGAAATGAGGGACCCGACAGCATTCAGCAAGATCGCTTCGAAGTACGGTATCGATTCCGCAGAAGAGATCCCGCTGTTGCTGGAGGCCGTCAGAGCGCACGACGTGCCTTCATTGCTGGCACTTGCAGCGGAAGGTTCCGATGCCCTGGTATCTTTAGCCAAGAAATCCGTGATGGAAGCCATCAGAGGACATGGGGGCAATACAGTTCTCGAATATCCTGAGACAGGATACGGTGTGCCCTCTGTATGCGCCTGGAAGGGCACGGATCGCCTGACACTGGAAGGAGCGTTTGAACTCCTGGAGTCCCTCGGCTCCGCAAAGATATCTGCTCTGGAGGACGGCCTTGCGGCCGGAGAGAGCGCCATGTACGCTGCGGACATACTCGAGGCAATAACATACATAGGCGCAGAGGAGGCTGACAGGGACGGCTTCATACCCGACCGTGTAATAAGGGAGCTGGGACTCAGCCTGGTGGATGAGACGATCCCCGGTGCTGCTGTATTCTTGGGCGATACGGGAAACGAGAACGTAATACTGATGGCCAAGGACATACAGTCAAAAGGCATGCTGGGCCTTGTTACTTCTGGAACACAATCCCTCGGATACGCCGAGAGAATGAGAGATAATGACGTGGCCATGGGACTTGACAGGATGATGTATCCTCTGGGCGGCTTCGCAGGAGTGGTGCATGCGCTCAATTTCGATGTGAGGGCCGCACTGACTTTCGGCGGCGTCGCTCCCGGGGACAGAGAGAGATTGTCCGCATATCTGGCCAAGAGGCCCAAGGCCTTTGTGATCAAGACGGGGGAGCTTAACAGATTGGAGTCCGCTCTTGCGTTCGCGGCACTTATGCACAGCGCCCCGATAGTGACAGATTCTGACCTGCCGGACGTGCCTGGGGCCATAAGGAAAAGCAATGACCTGGGAAGAATGGTCCAGGTCGGGATCGAGGAGAGGGGGATAATCGTCACCCTTGAGCCTCTGGATCTGCCGGTCGGCTACGGACCCTCCTTCGAAGGAGAGGTTCTCAGAAAACCCGATACTTACTTTGAAGCGGGGGGAAGCAGGAGCACCGCCTTCGAACTGCTTGTCTCCAGAGACGAGAACGAGATCGAAGACGGCAAGATACTTTTGATAGGTAAGGACCTGGATGAGATACCGGAGGGCTCCGTCATGCCTTTGGCAATGATAGTCGAGGTTTACGGTAAGGATATGCAGAGCGACCTGGAGTCTGTCATGGAACGCAGATTCCACAGCGGGATAAACTTCGCAGAGGGCATCTGGCACACCGGGCAGAGGAATTCAGACTGGGTCAGGATTAGTAAAAAGGCGGTCGGGAAGGGCTTCCGTCTTGCCCATCTGGGAAAAATGCTCATGCACACGACCCGAAAGGAATTCGGCAGCGTGGTTACCCGTGTTCAGGTTACGATAATCACGGATCTTGAAGAGATCGAGTGCCGCCTCCCTGCTGCCAAAGAGATTTATGATGCTAGGGACGAGAGAATGAAAGGACTCAAGGACGAGCTCGTGGACTGCTTCTATACATGTACAATGTGCCAGTCCTTTGCCCCGGGTCACATATGCATAATATCCCCTGAGAGGCTGGGACTATGCGGTGCCATAAACTGGCTGGATGCAAAGGCGGGTAACGAGTTGTCGCCTTCCGGTCCCAACAAGCCTGTGAGTATGGGCGATCTGCTGGATGGAATCAAAGGTGAATGGGCAGGCGTTAACGATTCCGTTTCCTCTGCATCATCCGGCACTGTCACGAGGATGTGCCTGTACAGCCTCATGGACGCTCCCATGACATCTTGTGGCTGCTTCGAAGTGATAATCGCAATGACTGTGGATATGCAGTCAGTTATCCTCGTAGACAGGGATTATCTGGGCATGACGCCGGTCGGCATGAAGTTCTCGACCCTGGCCGGGTCCATAGGGGGCGGAAGGCAGACCCCCGGATTCATGGGTGTGGGCAGGAAGTACATAATCAGCGATAAGTTCATAGCAGCGGAAGGAGGACTTCCCAGGATCTCCTGGATGCCGCGTCGGCTCAAGGATATGTTGGGAGAGGAGCTCCGTAAAAGATGCCGTGACTTGGGCATGCCCGATCTGATGGACAAGATCGCGGACGAGACGATAACTGATAACGCCGAGGGGCTGATTGCATGGATGACGGAAGTTGACCACCCCGCACTCCGCATGGAGCCCCTCATTTAGGTGATTAAATGGCAGACATACCATCAGTAAAGGAGAAATACACAGGTAAAATAGAGGAGATCGCATTCGGCAATTGCATTGCTGGAGGTGCGGACGGGATGCCGTTCCTCTCCTTCGAGAACACTCTCAAGAAGCGCCCGATCATAGCAGGCGAGGTGGTCGACGATCTCACCGACTACCCCGAGATGGCTGCAGAGATGTTCGACGGCCGCCAGAAGGACCCTGTGGACTGGGCCAATATGTGGAAGGAGATCGGGGCGGACATGATCTGCATCAGATTCCCGGGTGCAGCACCAGACAAGAAGGGTACCTCTCCTGAGGATGCCGCCGAAATCGTGAAGAGGATCTCCGACAAAACAAGTCTGCCTGTCATGGTCATTGGGTGCGGCATCACCGACATAGACAACAGGATAGCGGAAGCCGTCGGGGGCACAATGAAAGGCACCAAGGCGATACTCGGAAGGACAGAGGAACACGAATACAAGAAGATCTCTGCCGTATCCATGTCCAACGGGCACGCCGTACTTGCATTCTCCAATCTTGACATAAACCTCGCCAAGCAGATGAATATCCTTCTCACAGATTTCGGCGTAGAGAGGAACAGCATAACGATGGATCCTCTCATGGCCGCCTTGGGCATGGGTCTGGACTACTCATACTCTGTGAATGAGAGGATAAGACTCGCGGCCCTGTCCGGAGACAGGATGCTGCAGGTACCCATGGTGTGCGACTGCACGGGAGCCTGGGATGTAGCCGATGCCGTGAGCACTGACGATCCGTCACTAGGGGATGCGAAACACAGGGTCGCATGGTGGGAAGCCATGACCGCTCTGGCCGCGATGCTCTCCGGAGCCGATATCCTCATCGTAAGAGGGCCGGGCGCGGCGGATATGACAAGAGTATACGCCGAAGAATTGACGGGGGTGTCCTGATGGCTACCGCCATAGAATTCTTCAAACTCCTTCCGAAGACGAACTGCAAGGATTGCGGTCAGCCCACATGCCTTGCCTTCGCCATGCTCCTGGCCAACCAGAAGGCGAAGATAGATGACTGCCCACATATCAGCGAGGAGTCCAAGACTGCTCTGAGCGAATCCGCCGCACCTCCGATGCGCACCGTCAGTGTGGGCACGGGCGAGACCGCAGTGGAAATGGGCGGAGAGACGGTGCTTTATCGCCACGAGCGCCGCTTCGTCAATCAGACGGCCTACGCTCTGACCGTATGCGATGACCTGGAAGGAGGAGCTCTTATCGACAGGATAAATGCGATATCCTCCCTCAGTTTCGAGCGCGTCGGAATGATCTTCGCTGCAGACATGATATCGATCAAGAACGTGAGCGGGGACCCGGCCAGATTCGCAGAGACCGCGAAGGCTGTATCCTCCTTGTGGAAGAAACCCCTGATCCTGGAATCCGATGATGTCACGGCCATGGGGAGGGCTCTTGATGAGATAGGGAAGATGAGACCCCTGATATACGGGGCAGATGCCGGGAATGTGGAGAAGATGGCGGCTCTGGCCAAGAAGCACGGGTGCCCCCTGGGGATAAGGGCTGACAGCCTTGAATCGGCGGCGGACCTCTCCGCAAGAGCGAAGGCCGCCGGCACGGATGACCTCGTTCTGGACCTTGGTTGCTCCAGCCTTAAAAGGTGCCTGGAGGATCAGACAGTAGCAAGACGTGCAGCGGTGAAGAAGAAATTCAAGCCCTTGGGATACCCTTTGATGAACAGGGTCGGATGCGGGGAGTACGCCGTGGCTATAGCGGCAGTTTCTACCATGAAATACGGCAGTCTCGTGATATTCGATAATCTAGAAAGCTACGAGGCCCTTCCCCTGATGACTCTGAGGCAGAACATATACACGGACCCACAGGTTCCTATACAGGTCAAACAGGCTCTTTATCCCATAGGGAACCCGGGAGAGCATTCGCCTATAATGTTCACGACCAATTTCTCCCTGACTTACTTCACAGTAAGGGCGGACATAGAGAAGAGCAGGATACCGGTATGGCTGCAGATAGTGAACACTGAGGGCCTTTCCGTTCTGACCGCATACGCTGCCGGGAAATTCGAACCGGAGAAGATCTCGGAGGTCTTCGAGGAATCGGGCGTCCTATCGAAGACAGACGGCCCGGTAATAGTGCCCGGATTGGTTGCGCGTATGTCCGGCAGACTGGAAGAGATGATCGGCAGAAAGGTGTTGGTAGGTACCAACGAATCAAAGCAGATACCTAAGCATCTGAAGGAACTCACTTCCCAGTGAGGACCTTCACCAAGCCGGAAAGGGCCTTCCCGAACTCGGTATCGGCTGGAACATCGAGAGCCTCGCTCTCCATTGCGGATTGGGATATGAATTCATCATGAGGCAGTACGAAAACCTCTTCAAAACCCAATTCTCCAGCGTATCGGATGAGATTTTCCGCATTCCCATTGACATTGTTTATCACCAGGACCCTGCGCCCGGCATCTATGCTCACCTCATCCACTATACCTGACAATCTCGAAGCTGTCTTGATCCCGGTTTTCGTGGGGTCCGATACGAAAATTATCGCATCAGCTTTTGGAAGGGTCTTCCGGGAAAGATGCTCCATCCCGGCTTCGTTATCTATCACTACATTCCCGTAAGCGGGTATCAGATTGGCTAAGCATTCTTTCATGACACCGTTCACGAAGCAGTAGCACCCCTGGCCCTGGGGCCGGCCCATAACAAGGAGGTCCACGTTCCCCTCCTCGGATATTATCTGACGGACATGATTGGCCACGTATTCCTGCTTGCTTATCCCCGCCGGAACTATATCTGGATCATCGACTATATCGTTCCTTAGCTCACCGACTGAGCCCAAAACCTCCATTCCCAGCTTATCGCAGAGATTGGAATTAGGGTCCGCATCCACCGCAAGAACCACCCCGTCACGGGAGAGCAGTCTGATCAGCTGAGACGATATCGTGCTCTTCCCAACCCCACCCTTTCCCGCCAGTGCGATTATCAAAAACCGTACCTCCCCTTCATCTCCCTGGACACGCCGCTGAGAAGTTCCAGCACTTTATCCACCGACTCCCGGGACAGCCCCTCGAGGCCGCACTGAGGGGTGAGCAGAGACCTTCTGGCTATCTGCCGCTTATCAAGGCCTTTGCTCTGGAGCTTGTCCATCGCTTTCTCCAGTTTCGCACAAAGGCTCCTAACCGTTTCCTTCTCCAGGTCCTCTTCCCTGTTGGGAACTATCCCCCAGGACAGCGCCCCTCCCCTATCCATGAACGCCTTCAGGTCATCTGTGTAAAGAGCCAGGTTGCCCGCGTAATTGTATGCATCAAAGCTCAGTATGTCCAATTTGGTCCTAAGCACCATGCCCCAATCAGTGTTACCGCAGCAGTGGACGGCGCGGAATCCTTCCACTCCCTCCATGGCCTCATTCAACCAATCTACCGCATCATTCTCGTTTATCTGAGCGAATGGCGATCCCAACAGGGACAGAGAGGGCTCATCGAAGAACATTATGACACAATCGTTCGCCTTCATGAGCCTGCGCGCCTGCCACCTTGCAGTCATACAGACTGATTTCCTGACTATCTCACCGTACATCTCGTCGTATATCACGGAACGTCCGTTGATATCCTGTATCTGCAGCCCCTCGCTTATTGGCCCGGTGACCTGCCCTTTGACCGCTCTGAATCTGGAAACATCATTCTTCAAAAGACCGTATAGTCCTGCATGGCATCTCTCCGGCGGCTTGAAGAAATCCTCATCCTCAGATATTATGGCCTCATACACCTCTGTGGGATCATAATCATTCAGGTCCACGAAGACCTTGTCCTCATTTACCCTGAGCCCGGGAAGATGCGCCCCGGTCTGCACATACATGCTCTCCTTCATACCTCTGGACAGCTGCGGCCAGGAAGGGCACTCGACCCTCCCGTCCAATATCTTCTTCAGCGCATCCTCGGGCTCCGAGAAGGGCATCGACCCTATCAGCGTGGTAGCGAACTTCCATTCCATCATGACATAGACTCCCTATCCTGATTAAAAATGCACCGAGGGGAACTGCCCCCTGTCCGTGTGCGGAAGGAACTGCGCCGAGGTGTATTCGTCATAGAACTTGTGCTCTGAGCTCAGATCCAGGTACGTCGCGCTGTATGATATGTCGTCGGTCCTGGATCTTGCGTTCTCGGACAGCAGATAGTTCACCGCCCCTCCGAGAGAGGCATTGCCCAGATAGACATACTTGGACCTGTCCACGTCCGGGAACAGACCGATCGTGATTGCTGAATCCAGATTGATGAAATTCCCGAAACCGCCCGCAACATATATCTTATCCAGATCCCCGAACTCCATCCCCACGCTCCTGACCAATGTCCTGGCCGCAGAGTATATCGCAGCCTTGGTGAGCACAATATCCATTATCTCTGACTGAGTTATGACGACATCCGGAGCAACTGTGAACACACCATCCTTGGCGTTCGCCTTCTCCGTCAGGTTCCCGCGCCTGTCGATCATGCCGGCAGAGAACATCTGTGCCACCAGGTCGATTATCCCGGAGCCGCATATTCCCTTCGGCCTCCCTCCCCCTATCACGGTGTATCTGATTACGCCGTCTTCTATCCTAACACCGTCTATGGCTCCCAACTGTGCCAGCATGCCGGATGTTGTCTTGGACCCCTCGAATGCGGGACCGGCCGAGGAAGAGCAGACGAGCATCATCTCGCTGTTGCCCAGGGCTATCTCCCCGTTCGTGCCTACGTCAATGAGCATGGAGGTCCCTTTTTCCAGATCCATTCCTGCCACGATGATATCGCTCACTATATCCCCCCCCACATACGAGGATATGGCCGGCATGGTATAGACTGCGGCGTTAGGATTGACGTCCAGCCCGCTCCCCCTCCCTGTGGTCTCGGCCTTGACGAATAGCGGCATGTATGGCGGCTCCCTTATGGGTGAGGGGTCCACGCCCAAAAAGAGATGCGTCATGGTTGTGTTGCCTGACACACATACCGCGTTTATTTCTTGGGTGCCTTCCGTGAATGTATGCAGTAGATCGTTTATCGTGCTGAGCACCAGGCCCCTGAGTTCCTGAGTTCCTCCGTCTGCAGAATACTGCATCCTCGCCAGAACGTCCTCTCCCCTGTCCCTTTGCCTGTTGACACCGGTCGCACGATACAGTGCCAGATGATTGTCCATATCTACGATTTCCACCGCCACTGTGGTGGTGCCTATATCTATAGCGAGACCATGCCCGCTCGCAACGGGGGTCTTGTCGCTGATCGGGACCCTCCTATGGTCCGTAACTCCCACGACCTTGTTCCTCTCCTCCACATTCTGGGTCGTGACATCGGTGTCCCCTTCGACCCGGGTCTGGCAGGCGAGAACTCTTTTCTTGATGTCCCTGCCGACGGTCACGGAGCATTTGCCGCATCTCCCCTGGCCCCCGCATGGCAGGTTGATGTTCACCCCTGCAGCGGCAGCCGCCTGTGCTATGGTGGTTCCGGGCTCCACTTCCACGGTCCTGCCCTCACTGAGAAATCTAACGCGAACGGTCATGACATCATATATCGCAAGGCCCGCAATAAAAGAATGCGCAGGAAACCGATATAACGCCGTACACTAATCCGAGCGGCATGAAGATATCGGGCTTCCTGAAGACCACCCTGCTTGATTGGGACGGGAAGGTGGCGTGCACGATCTATCTGGCCGGATGCAACTTCAGATGCCCTTATTGCCACAACCGGGACCTTGTGCTGAATCCGGGGGAAGCAGAGGACATCCCATTGGACGGCATAATGGAATATATCAAGAGGAACTCTGATTTCCTAGATGGCGTCGTCATATCCGGCGGAGAGCCCACATTGAACAAAGACCTGCCGGACCTAATCAAGAAGCTCAGAAAATTAGGCATGGATATAAAGATCGATACCAACGGGACCATGCCGGACGTTCTTGACGACCTTATAGGCGCGGGAATGGTGGATTTCATCGCAATGGACATAAAAGCCCCGTTGGACGGGAGATACTCTTCCGTAACAGATGTCCCGGTGGACGTCTCTGATATCAGGAAGAGCATCCGGATAATCATGGATTCGGGAGTGGACTACGAATTCAGGACCACCGTTGTGCCGGTCCTCATCAAACCCGAGGGGATGGAGGATATATTCAAGGAGATCCGCGGCGCCAAGAGATACAGACTTCACCAATTCCGTCCAAAGAACTGCCTGGATGAGAATCTGACCGTTCTGGACCCCTATCCCGAGTCTGTGCTGATGGATATGGCCGAGAAGGCCAAAGCATACGTCAAGGACGTCCGGATAAGAGGGATCTGAGACCTTCCCATCAGACCTTTGGCGCAGGACCCACAACTCTGCTTGAGTCGTTTATGAAAACTTCCTCTGCTAGCACGTTGCCCAGGAAGAATTCCGCCGCTGAGCTTTCCTTGGTGATTATACCTGCCGATGCACCGAATTCCGAGGAGTTTATTAACTCCACCGCATCCTCCAGATCTTGTGCCACTTGTATCGACAGTATGGGAAGGGAATTATCCATGTTGTTCAGGTCGTGCTCCTCCGGAAGCCCCACGAACACCGCCGGGGATACGAAATAGCCGTTATCCAGGAACTCCCCCCTAAGCCTCTTGCCTCCGAAGATCAGATTGTCCCTGTAGGATTCCGCTGCACAAAGCAACCTTTCCATATCCTTCTCGGATATCACTGGGCCCATCGTGCTCTCCCGGTCAGTCGGGTCCCCGACCTTGATGTTCCTCAGCTCTGTGAGAAGAGCCCTCTGGAATGCATCGGCCTCGTCCGCTGTGACCACTACTTTGGATGTGGAATCCGTTCTCTGCCCTGAATATGTGAAAGCGGAATCCACAACGAGCTTGGCCGCCTCCTTCATATGAGCTGGCTTGTACACGAATATAGGATTCATTCCCTTGGTCTCGTTGATGAAGTCCAAGTCCACGTTCATCTGCGTGAACATCATATCCTCAGCCAGTACCCCCGATCCGGAGAACGCTATGCCTGCCAGCTCCGTGTTCTCTGCAAGAGCTTTCGCCGATGCACCGTCCTTATCCGTTATGAGATTCAGCACCCCTTCCGGCAGATGCGCGGTCTCAAGTATGCTGTACAAGGAGTAAACAGGCATAGGAACCAACCCCGAAGGCGTCAGAACCACAGTATTGCCTTTCAACATCGCTGATATCGCGAATCCCATGGGAGCCGCAAGAGGCGAATTGTATGAAGTTATCACTCCCCAAACGCCTGTAGGATCATCGCATTCGCCTTCACGGACGAAGGCACACGTGTCCTCGATTATCTCTATAAGACGATCCACCTCTTCCAGGGAATCCTTCCTGGTCATGCCTGCGTTCAATGTAAGTATGCCTGCCAGTCTGTACCTCTGCTTCCTGATGAAATCACTGGCTGTCTCAATATACCCCGCCCTCTCGGCAGGACTCGTCTCAGACCACGAAACGTAGGCTTTCGCCGCAACCTCCACAGCCTTATCGACCAGCCCTTCCTCCGGTTCCTGGAATCTCCCGAAGACTATGGTCCGATCTATGGGACTGACGACATCGAAAGATTTGCCGGAGGCAACCTTGAGGCCGCCTATGTAGCTGGGGTAATCTTTCTTCTCTATGTTGAAGACCGCATTGAGCGCGCCCTCGTACATGCGATCCTCTTCCGTGGCCGCATCCTCAGGAATATTCATACCCCGATAATGCGCGGTCTCCTGCTTTATATGTTCCCGCAGGAGACCCGGAGCGGATATGATTCTATTCCGTATTTCTTCTCACACTTCGGTTAAATAGGAGTGCACATTTCACCCCTAGTCTTTGTTTCGTATTATTGTTACGAAAATCAATATCAATTAATATGTATCCTACGAAACTCGAACATAATTTTACGTTTTACAACTATACAACTTAAATATGAGTGATAGAATCAGTCTTTGGTCTGTTCCCGAACAGGTGCCGCATGGCCTCCGAACCGGGAAATCGGGCCCATCCGCAAAAAGGAGGAATGAGATATAACTGAGAAGTTAGGCAACGGCGGCGCGCTCGGTCTGATCGCGTTCGCACTGACGACATTCTGCCTGATGGTCCATAACACGGGCCTCTACGGCATGAACTCGATGATAATAGCCATGGGTCTGGCCTACGGAGGCATGATGCAGATTGTGGCTGGCGCAATGGAGTGGAGACGCGGGAATACCTTCGGAACTGTGGCATTCCTATCCTACGGGGCATTCTGGATATCATTCTGCCTCATGGAGATGCTGCCTTTGACGGGGTTAATGACTGCACCAGACACGGCGGCCCTTGCAGCCTATATGTTCGGATGGGGGCTTTTCACCGGCCTTATGTTCATAGGAACTCTGAAGTCCCCTATAGTGATCCGTGTCGTGTTCGCTCTGCTGACGATTGTCTTCCTGCTGCTGGCACTTAACAACGCCATCGGTGTCGAAGAGATACTCACGAGAATCATATCCGTCTTCGGAATACTCCTCGCCCTTTCGGCTCTCTACGCCGGGATCGGAGAAGTGCTCAACGAAGTGCACGGAAAGGAGATCCTGCCGCTGGGAACTAAGAAGAGCTGAGCGCAGATCATTCCGACCGTTCGGGAAGAACGGCAAACCCCTTATTATTTTACAAATCCAACATCTCTTGCTCTATCGAGAATATATGCAGTGCGTGCAACAATTAAATACAAAATAGAACCTAGACTCGCGGGCTGGGCTTGTGGTCTAGGGGTTATGACGTCGCCTTCACACGGCGAAGGTCGCCGGTTCAAATCCGGCCGAGCCCACCACCCATTATCATTTTGGAGAGCTTCCTTTCCGCGGATGTTCGCTTATCCCTGTGGGATGCACAAGACCCGATTCCGCGAATGAGCACCCCTCTTCAAAGAAAAATGTCTTTGTGGACGAAATATTCATGTCCGAACAAAATTCCTTGCAAATGTATCTATATCCGATCATACACTGTGCATATCAAGTAAGGAAAAAAAGGAATTCCTTACCTGAGGAGGGAAACCATGGAGATAGCAACCGTGACCGCAAAAGGGCAGATTACCATTCCGAAGAAGGTAAGGGACCGACTCGGACTCAAACCCGGAATGAAGTTAGCCTTCATAGACCACAAAGATAATGCGTGCATAATGACCCGCACAGAAAACGTACATTACGGGGAGATCTCCCTAGACTGAGGCATCCGGAAACTTATTGCCTCGGATCTTCGCCCCACTACAGATTGTATAGTGGGGCGAGCCTGTTTTTTATCATTCTAAGCAAGTACCTTCAAAGATAACATGGCTGAGAGAAGAATAAGAAAGACAGTCACCGGGCAACCGGCTGTCGACGGGGCCGGCGTCCGTCTCACCAGAGTGCTCGGGCATGACACCACACGCGATTTCGACCCCTTCCTTATGCTGGATTCTTTTGATTCCTCAAATCCCCGAGACTACGCAGCCGGATTTCCTATGCACCCTCACCGCGGCATTGAAACAGTCACATATCTAATCGAAGGCGAGATGCATCATAAAGACAGCCTAGGCAACAAGGGTATCATCGGCGCGGGACAGAGCCAGTGGATGACAGCTGGTAGCGGCATACTGCATGAGGAGATGCCACAGCCTGCCGACAGGCTGCTCGGTCTCCAGATTTGGATCAATCTTCCTAAGAAGGATAAGATAACCCGACCGAAATATTTCGATATCACCGAGAACATGATGGGGACCAAAGTACTGGATAATGCAACAGTGAAAGTAATATCCGGAGAGTTCATGGGAGAGAAGGGCGTGAGTACCCATCACATCCAGACAGAATACTATGATGTCTCTCTGAACAACGGGTCCATATCGATCGATACCGATCCCGAGGATACGGTATTCCTTTTCCTGATATCAGGGGATGCGAGGATCCACGGCCGTGTGTTGCCTGAGAAGACTGCAGTGCTCTTCGGAGAAGGGGATTCTGTTACCGTTACAGCGGAAGAGGGCGGTTGTCGTTTCATATTCCTTTCTGCCAGACCTCTCTATGAAGAAATCTCATGGGGAGGGCCCATCGTCATGAATACAGAGGAAGAATTGCAACAGGCCTTCACAGACCTCAGGATGGGGAATTTCCTGAGACACAAAATCTGAGAGGAAATATATTCGGCGCACTTCCAAGACTGAAGGCTGCAGCCCTATCGCGTAAGCGCTATGTTCTCATGCCTGATCACATCGTCATAGCTCTTATGTCCCAGCACCGACTCGATCCTATCGCTGTGAAGACCTTTTATCTTGTTAATCTCCTCGGAATCGTAATCTGGAATTCCCTTCGCGAATATCTCGCCGTCGCATTCTATAGCGACCACGTCGCCTCTCTCGAACATTCCCCGAACCTCTCTAACACCCACGGCCAGGAGACTTTTGCCTTTTTTGAGGGCGATTGCACCGCCTGCGTCCACAACAAGGATGCCTGCGGGCCTGGCGCTCTTTATCCATGTCTGCTTCTTGCGCTCCTTGGCCTTGGGAATGAATATAGTGCCTATGTTCTCACCCAGAGCAGCCCTCAGAATCGGGTCATCCTCAGAACTTGAAGCTATTATCATATACAATCCGGCTTCCGCGCATATCCTGGCAGCATCGATTTTGGTCTTCATGCCACCGACGCCCACGCGGGAAGTGGACTCCCCGGCCATGGATTCTATGGCCTCGTCTATGCTCTCCACGGTGCTTATCAACTTGGCATCGCTGTGAAGCTTAGGATTCTTGTCATACAGACCTTCCACATCCGACAGCAATATGAGCAGGTCTGCGTCCATCTTACTGCCCACATACGCTGACAGCGTATCGTTATCGCCGAACATGGCATCTATCTCCTTCACACAGACGACATCATTCTCGTTGATGACTGGTACGACACCGTATTCCAACAGAGTCTGTATTGCATTCCTAAGATTGAGATACTTCTCCCTGTCCGAGTAGAAATCCAGGGTCAGTAAGATCTGCGCTATGGTAAGGCCTTGTTTCTGGAAGCTGTCACTCCACTTCTGCATCAGGATGCTCTGCCCCACTGAGGCCGCGGCCTGTCTTATCGGCACCTCCTTCGGTTTCGGCCTGGCCTTCATTGCCTTGAGGCCTACTCCGATGGCACCGGAGGAGACCACCAGGACCTTCTTGCCGGAATCCATCAGCTCCCTGACCTGACGCGCCACAGAGTCCATGAACTCCTGTGATGCGCCGTCGCCCTCCCGTATTATGGAGGACGTGCCTATCTTGATCACTATTGTGGATATGCCGGAAAGGAGAGCCTTCCTGTCGGTCAAAGCCTCAGCTCCCCACCCATTTTACGATGGGTGTACTTCTTTGCATTCTTACCGACGTAATCTTTCACTACCTGCCCATTGCCCAAGAGGACATACTTGTAGATCGTCAGGCCCTCCATCCCCACAGGTCCGCGGGAGTGCACCTTATTGGTGCTTATACCCACTTCTGCCCCCTTACCGAAGCGGTAACCGTCAGCGAATCTGGTGGAAGCGTTGACCATTATATCCGCAGAGTCCACATTCTTGACGAACGCTTCTATCGCTTCCCTGTCCTCAGCGATTATCGAATCTGTATGATGGGAACCGTGGAGATTGATGAAGTCTATAGCCTCTGTCAAAGAATGCACTACTTTAACGGAGAGTATCAGATCGTTGTACTCTTCATCCCAATCTGACTCACTAGCCGTCTTGGCGTGTTCCATATACGGCAAGGCCTCGGCATCGGCTCTGACCTCCACTCCGCCTTTCACGAGCACGTCATTGATCAGAGGCAGGAACCCCTCGGCCGCTTCCGCATCCACCAGGAGCGTTTCTACCGCATTGCATACTGCGGGGTACTGCATCTTGGAGTCGGCGGTCACATTCAGCGCCTTACCGATATCAGCGGATTTATGGACGTACACATGGCATATCCCGGCAGCATGACCCAGAACAGGAATCTTGGTGCTCTCTTTGATGTACCTGACGAAATCATTGCTCCCTCTGGGTATCAGAAGGTCTATCATCCCGTCCAATTTCAGTATCCTGCTGACATCCTCCCTGGACTCCATCAGCACAAAAGCATCCCTGGGCACTCCTGCGGATGCCGCAGCGTCGGACAGTGTCTCGAAGAGCTCCCTGTTAGATGCTGCGGCCTCGCTCCCTCCTTTGAATACCACGGAATTCCCTGATTTGAGGCAAAGCGCCATTATCTGAGGGACCACATCGGGCCTGGATTCGAATATAGTGCCTATGACGCCTATGGGGCACCGGATCTGATAGAGTTCCAGACCTTCATCCAGCTCCAGAGAGGATAGTGTCTCGCCCACAGGGTCGGGCAGCTTGGCCACGTCCCTTATGCCGGATATCATCCCGTCTATCTTGTCCCCGTCAACCTTCAGCCTCTTGGCCAGCGCCTGGGTCATCCTTCCCGCGGAAACCTCCTTTTCAGCGGCCTCCATATCTTTCATGTTAGCCGCGATTATTCTGTCCCTGCCCTTGTTCAGCGCCGAGGCCATAGCCTCCAGGGCGGAGTTCTTCGTCTCCGTGCTCAAAGCGGCCATCCTCAGGGATGCTCTCTTGGCTTTCGCGACTTCCTCTGTTATCATCTCAATGCTCTGCGTATAAGTTCCCGTCTAAATATGCATTACTAGATTAGGAATGTTATAGAATTAAGTAAAATATTTGAACAGATGCTACGTTACATGAGCCATGGCGAGCTGTCAGATGGAAATACTGTACATGGACCCGACCACATACACCGCGGTCTCGGACCATGAGATGAGACAAGCCATACTGGGTGAGCTTTTCAGATCATACCGCAAGGGGAAAAAGATCACCAAACAGGATCTGGCCGACGCTCTTGATATAAAGTACCAGCAGCTCGTGTATCAGCTGTCAAACCACCTACAGGACTTCTGGAAGGTCGTGGGCGAGAAAAAGGTCAGAGGCACCAGGATGGAATACATAGCCCCATCCAACCCCCATGGGATCTACATATGCCTCGGTAAAGACCGCAGGATATACATGGTCGATCCGCTGGCAGAGATATACGGCCCCTTGGACGAAGTGGGGCTTAGATGCGACAAGTGCTCAGTAGAGGAAGCAGAGCACTGCATGGCCTCCCTCGTGGAGAAGAATATCGTCCCCAAGGACCTGAGCATCTCTGAGAGAGAGACCCTCAGCTCCAACAAGCGAAGCGGTTTAAGGCCCTTGGACAGGGGCATAATCGAAGCTCTGAAAGGTGTTGCCTTCGGAGACAGATGCGTACTTGTGATCCCCTGTGAGAGATGCAGCTTCATGAACAGACATAATATAGTGATGATAGATTGAGGAATATTATGGACCGGAAGAAGACCAGGATGCTGGTGCTCGGAGGATATCTCGGTGCCGGCAAGACCACGTTGGCCGTCAATTTGGCGAGAGAGCTGCATCAGAAGCACGGAAAGACTGTTGCGATAATAACCAACGATCAGGGCAACGTCCTCGTCGACACGGAGTACTCCAAAGGAGCGGGACTGGACACCAGAGAAATCTCCGGAGGGTGCTTCTGCACCAATTTCGATAATCTGGTCTCGAACGCAAGGGATCTTGTCGTTACCGGCAAACCCGACGTCATCATCGCCGAGCCTATAGGGACATCCACTAACATAATGAGCAGTGTGGTCGCCCCCATGAGGAGCCTGTACCCTGACGAGTTCAGTGTCGTTCCGTTCACAGTGGTCGTGGACTGCGTCAGAGCCCTCGACATACTGAACGGGGGAAAAGAGAGGACAGAGAGCACAGTGGATCTCATTCCAGCTCACCAGATAAGGGAGGCGGAGGTCATAATCCTCACCAAAACAGACCTGGTCGATAATGAGAAGGCGGGCAGGATCTCCGATAAGATAAAGGATATACTTCCTGACGCCCGCATCATACCAACATCCTCTGCGGACCTGAGGAATGTGGACCGGATCATGGATCTGGTTCTCTCGGATGAGGTTAGCGCCAAGGCTCCCACCAACGAGAAGAATCCGGGCTTCGCTTTCGAGAAGGCAAAGCTCGGATGGTACTCCGGCACATTCGATATGACTCCTTCAGAGGACATCGACATGTACTCCCTCTGCACGCACCTCCTCAAAGGCGTGGC
>DAXF01000010.1:4455-17236 GCA_002506255.1 Methanomassiliicoccaceae archaeon UBA367 | reverse complement strand
ACGCACCTCCTCAAAGGCGTGGCGAAAGAATACGGAGCGGATTCGGTCGTTCATGTGAAGGTCATAGTCGAGGCTCCGGATGCCGCTGCCAAAATGTCCCTGGTCCAGAAAGATATGCAGGTGGACAACATACGTGGATCCCGATATGTCAGAGAAAGAGGAATGCTCATTCTGAACGCGAGGGTCGTCTCTCCCCCCAAACGTCTCGAGGAGACCATGAGGGGGCTCATCGATGACGTACGCAGAGAATATGACTGCACCCTTGAGGTAACAGGTGAGAAATGCTTCATGCCGAAGCCTGAATCGCCCAGTCACTTCTTCTTTGAATAGGCCTTTGAAAAAATATTAGATGTTTGTCTAATTGAATTAGTATAAATTCAAAATACTGTACAAATATCTAATATATTTTTAATTGAACAGACAAATAAACATTAAGTTTATATTGTACCTGTGCACATTAACGTTCATGCGGCAAATAAGCCGCAAGGTGACAAGAATGGCCTCCATAGATAACGCAAGATCTACCACGGGAACCAAGTGTCGTGTTCCTGATGTCAACCCGATAAGCGGCATGTGCCCCATATGCGTAGAGGAATGCAACACCCTCTGTGAAATAGGCAAGTCCGCCTTCAGAGGAAGAGAGGTGCTATACCCCAGCCCCGAGTACTTCGGTACCAGCACATCCTCTTCCAACAAGGAGTTCTACATAGACTGGTCCCATTTCCAGATAATGGCCGAGCTTCTGAATGCCAAGGGCATAGAGCCGAACTCTGATATCGCATTCTTCGAGAATGCGGACATTAAGACCATCATCGGTGCCAAGACGAAGCACCCTATACCCATGAACCTGCCCGTGCACATAGCCGGTCTTGGATCCACGGCTGTGGCCAAGAAGTTCTGGCGCGAACTGGCCGCAGGAGCTGCCCTATCTGGTGTCTGCCAGGTCATAGGGGAGAACGTCTGCGGCATGGACTCGGATGCTGTATACAGCAACGGAAAGGTCCAGAGGTCCAAGGACATGGAGTTCCGCGTGAACTCCTACAAGGACCACTGGGACGGCAAGAACGGAAGGATCGTCGTACAGACTAACGTAGAGGATCTGCGCGGAGGCGTAGACGATTACGTCATATCCAAGCTTGACGTCGAGGTCATAGAGAGGAAGTGGGGACAGGGAGCCAAGGCCATCGGAGGGGAGGTCAGGATCACATCCCTGGATAAGGCACTGGAGCTCAAGAAGAGGGGCTATATAGTGGAGCCTGACCCTGAGGACCCGGATGTCCAGGCAGCTTTCGGATTCGGAGTTTTCAGCACCTTCGAGAGACACAGCCGCGTCGGGTTCCCTGAGCACGACTCCTTCCTGGAGGATGTGGACCAGCTGAGATCAAAGGGAGTGAAGAACGTATTCCTCAAGACCGGAGCCTACAAGCCGGAGGTCGTCGCCTTCACCATGAAGTGCGCGTCTGAGGCTAAGATAGACCTGCTGACCTTCGATGCCGCCGGAGGCGGTACCGGCATGTCCCCTGTGCCCATGATGAACGAGATGTCCACGCCCACCATACACCTGTACGCTCAGGTGATGGAGTGCGCCAGGATACTGAGGGCTAAGGGCAGGTACGTTCCAGACCTCTCCTTCGCAGGAGGATTCGTCAACGAGACCCAGATGTACAAGGCATTCGCCCTTTCCGACCTTGGGGACGGCCCGTTGGTCAAGTCAATCGCTATGGCAAGGGCACCCCTGACCGCTGCCATGAAGGGCAAGCACTTCGCAGATCTTGCAAGTGAGGGGAAGCTTCCCGCATCCTTCGTCAAGCAATATGGCGAGAGGCCGGAGCAGTTCTTCATAGGAGCAAGCAACCTGGCTAAGAAGCACAAGGGAAAGACCATGGGCACTGACATACCCTGGGGAGCCCTTGGATTGTACACATATTGGAATGACAGGATCGGCCTCGGACTTAAGCAGCTCATGGCGGGAACCCGCAGATTCAAGCTGAACTGCATAGAGCACGAGGACATTGTCGCCCTTACTGAGTACGCCGAGAAGGTCACAGGCGTGGAGACTCTGGAGAACAGAGCCGCCCGCGTCATGGAAGCGCTTCTCTGAAACGGCCCGTGAGGGCCTCTTCAAACCACTTCTTTTTTTAATGACATCGTTCTATGAAGGTTTATGAGGAAGAAGGAGCTGGAGATAACATTGGAATCCCTTCTCGGGTTCAATGATCCAGATCCTTCCCTTGAACAATATCCGACACCTTCCCCCATAGCTTCCGACGTGCTATTCTCAGCTTATGCGGAGGGGGACGTTGCCGATAAGAAAATAACGGACCTCGGCTGCGGCCCGGGCATATTCTCCGTAGGTGCCTGGCTCTTGAATGCTGAGAGCATAAGCGGATATGACATATCCCCCTCTGCGATTGCCGTCGCAAAGAAGAATGCCGAGAGATTCGGTGCGAAGATAGATTTCACAGTGTGTGATGTCGGGGATGTATCCGGGAGCGCGGATACGGTCTTCATGAACCCGCCCTTCGGATGCCAGAGGAAGAGGGCGGACAGGCCCTTCCTAGACAAGGCCATGGAGATCGGTGAGAGCATATATTCCGTACACAAAGCGGAGACCCTGCCATTCCTGACGGATTATGTATCGGCTGCGGGCAGAGAAGTGGTCGGCTGTGCCACCTATAAGTATAATATCCCCCACACGTTCTCGTTCCACAGTAAGACGAAACAGACGATTGACGTTGTGGTTGTCAATATAAGGTGAATTTCATGTCAGAGAGTAGGAAGGTTTTCCCTGGTGACGAGATAGCGGTTGAAGAAGAGTATGCGGCTTCCGACGGAACGTTCGCAAGCGACGGAAAGATCTATGCATCCCAGATAGGGGATCTGATCCTTGACGACGAGGAATGCATAGCCAGGGTCGTAAGTCCGAACCCTCCCAACGTATTGAAGGAGGGTGATGTCGTATACGCAATAGTAGCAGACATAAGGAAGACTATGGCCACGGCAGACGTGGTCGCAAAGGAAGGCACGGAGAGACAGGTGGGCGGCGAGACATATGCCACCATACACGTTTCCAAGATATCCCCCGGATACACCGAGGACGTTTCAAAGGAGCTCAGAAAGGGCGACTTCATAAGAGCCAGAGTTATCGGCATAAAGCCCTCCCTTCAGCTTACTACCAAAGAAGAGCACCTCGGAGTGATACGCTCCCTATGCAGCAGATGCAAGGGCGAATTCGTAAAGAAGGGTGAGAGCAAGCTCTACTGCGAGGAGTGCAAATACTCCATGCCTAGGAAATTGGCAGACGATTACGGCGACGTGCAGATCTGAAGATGAAGCTGGTAGCACTGCTCTCTGATGGGATCGATTCCCCCGTTGCGGTCTACCTCATGTGCCGTGCAGGCGCGGAGGTCATCCTTCTCAATATGGACAACGGCATATTCTCGTCTCAGGCGGCAAAGGACAAGGTTCGACTTCTGGCAGAGAGGCTGCGCCTGGAGACGGGGCAGGAGCTTCCGCTTTACTCAGCTGACCACGGCAATAGCCTGGCCGCATTCGCCGAGAGGTGCGAAGATAGTTACAGATGCATCCTGTGCAAGAGAGCCATGCTCGGATCCGCCAAGAGGTTCGCTGATGAGCACGGAGCAGACGGGATCCTCATGGGCGATTCCCTGGGTCAGGTCGCATCACAGACTCTTTCCAACATAAGATCGGAACAGCATGGCCTCGGATTCCCTGTTATAAGACCGCTTATCGGCCTGGACAAACAGGAGATCATAGACATAGCTCAGAAGATCGGCACTTATGAGCTCTCGATAATGCGCACGGACGGATGCGGTGCCGTCCCGAAGCACCCTATGACCGAAGCGGGCGTTTACAGGACCAGGGAACAGCAGGAGCGTGTGGACTTCGATTCCCTTATCAAGCATACAGCGGATTCAGCCACCCGCATTCAGTAACGGCTGAATACTGTGCAGGAATAGAGATCCTCGTCGTCATACATCATATCCATTGTTACTTTCTTGATGTATCTTGCCTGGACACGGGAAACGTAAAGAGTGTTGTTCCCAACAGGGATCTTTATGTCGCTGTCTTTGGGAGGTTTGATGGAGATCGGTACGATCACAGAGCCTCTGCAGGCAGTGCTGATGCGATAGTCCTGACCGGACTCCTCTATCATCTTCCTAACTTCGTCGGACACGACGATGTTTCTTTCCATAAGCCCTGGGAAAGAGGATGCCCGTTATAACCTTTCTCCGCTACCCGAAGAATTAAACCTGCGTTCCATTATCGGAATGCATGGTTCTCATCCTAGACAGCTCCGCTCTTTTCGCCATGGAGAACCTGCCGGAAGAGGACTCCCTGTGCCCTCCGGGGGTTTTAGAGGAGCTAAGAAGATACAAGGACGGCCGACTAGATCTTTGGGGCGACCTCCTTAGGGTTTCAGACTGCACAAAAGCCTCTGAGGAAAAGGTAAAGGCGGCGGCAAAGAAGAGCGGTGATCTCGGAAGGCTCTCGCCCGTGGATATAAGCGTGATAGCACTGGCACTTGATGTAGGCGGCACCGTTCTTTCCGATGACTACTCCATAGAGAATGTATGTGCCATAATGAAAATAGAATATAGGCCTGTAGGCACCTCGGGCATAAAGCGGATAGAGAAATGGAACTACCGGTGCTTGGGATGCGGCAAATGGTTCAAGGAGAAGATGGATGATTGCCCCGTCTGCGGTTCCGGGATGAGGGCGCACCGCAAAAGATGATCACGGGAATATCCCTTTGCAGCGAATCAGATTTCCCAAGCGCCTCTTTCCGAGAAGAGACATGCACAATCCGGTCCTGAAATCCGATCCGAAGGCAAAGATATCGGCCATCTTCTTGTCCCTTGCCGCAGTTCTCAGAGGTGAGAGCATGACCTTTCGCCATTCTGACTGGTAGTCCTCCAGGGACCTTCCGTTAGAGACGTTGTCAGCCGCAACATTGCCGCATATGCGGCCCGCAATCATAGCCAGTGGAACTCCTCCGCCGTTCACGGATATCACGTGCCCTGCGGCGTCGCCCACGATCATTCCGTTCCCGCAGACAGTGTTGTTCACAGGGCCCTCGCTCGGAACATGCTTGCCCTCCAGCTTGCTTATTATCTTGAAATCGTGCTTCAATGTGAATTTCTCGAAATATTCACTGAGGGTCCCTTCCGAGAATTTCGGAGAGAAGCCTACACCGACGTTCGCACTGCCGTCCTTGGGTATTATCCAGCTATAGGCTCCCGGGGCGATGCCGCCGAAGAACATGACTATGAACGGGTCGTAATCACCCTCTGCCTGAGCCGTTACCGCAGGATATGGGTTCCTGGGCCTTGGAAGGCCCAGCGCCCTTGATACTCTGGAACCGGGTCCGTCTGCACCGATTATGACCTTGTATTCTATCTCGCCTTTGGTGGTTATCGCCTTGCCGTCCTTTATGTCAAAGAACTGGCACCTTTTGATTATCTCCGCACCCTCTTCCACTGCGAGCTTGGCCAGATGCTGATCGAATCTGTCCCTGTCCGTTGTGTACCCGGTGAAGGGCAGATCCGTCTCCTTCCCTTTGGGATTGACGAGCCTTATGCCTTCTATCTCCCTCAGCCTGAGATTGTCTGGGATGACATCGAACAGCTCCTCTAAGTTCTGGGCTTTGGGGAACATGTTCCCTATCTCCTCATTTGAGGTCATCAGCTCCCCGCATCTTACCGGCACCCCCACCTCGGGCCTTCGCTCTATGATGGTTACATCTGCTCCGTTCAATGCGGCGAATCTTGCTGCGGTCGTACCGGCCGGACCGGCACCCACAACGAGAACGTCCGTCTTTATCTCAGGCATGATTATCACCTTTCACGAGACACGGTATACTGTGCCAGAAGTTTAAGCGATTCCTTGTATTCTGACTCTGGAATGCTTGACAGGTATTTCAACGCCTTATCTGCTGAGAGCTGCGCTCTTGCCACGCATCGATCCAGGGAATCGGTGCTCTTTATCAATTCTATAGCTCTGTCCTTCTCCCCTTCCGAGAGACCTTTCTTCCTGAAAAGGGATGCAAGCTCCTTACCGTGAGTGTCATGTTCCATGGCGTATATGATCGGAAGGGTGGGTTTGCCCTCTTCGAGATCAAGCCCGACCTTCTTCCCCGTCATATGAGGGTCCCCGGTGACATCAAGGACATCATCGATGATCTGGAATGCTATGCCTATCTCTGCGGCAAAAAGACCCAGCCTATCCGCGGATTTCTCGTCGGAGTCCGCCAGCATTGCTCCTGCCCTTGCACAGGCCTCAATGAGCTTAGAGGTCTTACCGCCTATTATCTCCAAATAGTCATCCTCGGTGACCTTGACCTTATGCTCGAAACGTTGCTGCACGAACTCACTCTCGCCCATCGCTACAGCCGCATTAACTATCACTTTCACAATGTCCACGCTGGACTCCGCCAATATGCTGAAACCTTTGGCCAACAGGAAGTCCCCGACCACAACGGCCTTGCTGATGGAATACTCCCTGTGCAACGTCCTTCTTCCTCTGCGCACTTCCCCATTATCGTTTATGTCGTCATGGATCAATGAGGCGTTGTGGATTATCTCGAAGGCCGTTCCCACCTTCGCAGCGGTCTCCCGATCCTCGCCTCCGCATGCCAGATAAGAGAGCACGCAAACAGCTGGCCTGAACTTCTTGCCGCCTGAGCCCATCACATATCGGCACATCTCGTTAAGCTCGGGGTTGTCGGAATAGGTTGCCTCTTCTGCAAACTCATCCACCCTCCGCATATCGTCTAAGATAGTGTCGAACCAGGCCTTGGGCATTGCAGAAGGCTAGACATATTACCTACTTAAATTCTTTCCAGATTCCACAAAATGCAATCTGGCTTATGCTGGATATAGAAAAAAAAGAAGAGGTTGATAAGTGGTTTACAGCGGTATCTTGCTTATCAGATCGCCTGCGGCCTGGCCGATGAGCTCGAGAAGGGGCCCCGGATATACACCGAGAACGATGACACCTATGACGCACAGCAGAACTGTGAACGTATAGACTCCCTTCACCTTCACCTTCTCCTGGGATTCCCCGGTCTCTATGTACATGGCCTTTACGACCCTTGCATAATAGTACAGGGATATCGCGGAGTTCAGTATCGCCACGAGAGCAAGCCAGACCCAGTCCGTCACAACGGCTCCGTCCACATATATCGCACTGGAGAACAGCACGAACTTGGACGTGAACCCTGCCAGAGGAGGTATCCCGGCCAGAGAGAACAGGAACAGCAGCATCGCGAACGCCATGAACGGTGCCCTCTTTGCCAGGCCCCTGTAGTCCTCTATCCTCTCGCCCAGTCCGGCGGTTATCAGAGCCGCTACTATGACGAAGGCGCCTCCCTTCATGAACACATGAGTGAACATGTGGAACATAGCGCCCTGCATAGCATACTGGCTCATGACCGCGAGAGCGATCAGGATGTAGCCTGCCTGAGCGATACTGGAGTATGCCAGCATCCTCTTGATGTTCGTCTGGGATATCGCCACCAGGTTGCCCACGGTCATGGTTATCGCCGCTATGACGGCGAATGTCCACTGCATGCTCTCGGCAAGGTTGGTGCTCGCCAGGACGAACAGCACGATGAAGATCTTGAACAGTGCCACGAATCCCATCTTCTTGGATCCTGTTGCCAGGAACCCGGAGACGGGGGTGGCTGCTCCCTCGTAGACGTCAGGCGCCCACATGTGGAAGGGCACTGCAGCGATCTTGAAACCGTACCCTGCGATGATGGTCACAAGACCTATCACGACGGGCATTGTGAATCCAAGCCCGTTGATGACGGGGCCGATCTCATTTATTGCCAGTGTTCCAGTTACTCCGTAGAGCATCGACATTCCGAAGAGAGTCAGTGCCGTGGAGATGGCTCCTATGACCATGTACTTGAACCCGGCCTCTGCAGCCCTGGGGTCGTTCTTCTTCAGGGCGACCATGGCGTACGAGGCTATGCTCACAACTTCCACACCGACGAAGATCGTCAGAAGGTTGCTGGAACCGGCCACGAACATCATGCCTGCGGTGGCGCCGAGTATGAGGGCATAGTACTCGCCCTTATACTTGGTCATCTCCGAGTAATTGAGCGAGGCCAGCACAGCTATGAAGGCCACGGCAAGGAACAACAGCATCATCAATCCGGAGAACGGATCGAAGGCGAACAGCCCTGCATACTCCCCGTAGAAGTTCTCTCCCTGTGCGATCATGACTCCGGTGAGTAACCCTGAGATCACGATCATCAACAGTGCGAACAGACCCACAGCCTTTCCCTTCTTTGTGAGAAGGTAGATCGCAGGCGACAGTATTGCCGCCAGGATTATGACTATCTGCGGGGCGATAGGCACCGTGCTACCGAAGACCGTGCTGATGAAAGACAGGTCGAGGTTGTCTATGAATGCAATACTCATGGTTATACACCTCCGATTATGGCAACTAGATAGTCAGCATACGGCATTATGAAGTCCGTGGCCAGCAGAGGCATGATACCGAACAGCGCTATGAGCGCGCACAGTATGCCCATGGACACGGCCTCGGACCTTCTCAGGTCGTGGGCATGGGAAAGGTCGACCTTTTGGGTCTCTTTCCCGAAGAGCGTTCTCTGCATGGCCCACAGATAGTAGCCTGCGGTCAGCATCATGTAGATCGGGCCCAACGCGATCAGGATCGCGTACTCCGATCCGGAGAGGAACTCCCAGAAGGAGAACAGCACTCCGAACTCGGCCACGAATCCCACGAGGCCAGGAAGCCCCAGGGATGCCATGAACGAGAACATCATGAACGCGGACATGTACGGCAACTTCCCTGCAAGACCGCCCAGGAGAGGGATATCCCTCGTTCCCAAGCTGTGCCCTACGAATCCGCAGACCATGAAGAGGACTGCGGATATGAGGCCGTGGGCGAACATCTGCAGCACCGCGAAGGTTATGCCTGCGGGGGAGAGCATCGCTATTCCCAGCAGAACAAGGCCCATGTGACTGATGGACGAGTATGCGACCATCTTCTTCAGGTCCTTCTGTGCTATGCAGGCATACGCTCCGTACACCATAGATGCCAGACCTATGGCTATCATGACCCACTGCCAGTTGATGGCCGCTTCAGGGAACACTTCGAGGCATATCCTGATTATACCGTAGGAACCCATCTTCAGCATGACTGCGGCCAGCATCACCGAGCCGCCCGTGGGCGCCTCGACGTGAGCATCCGGAAGCCATGTGTGGAACGGGGCCATCGGCATCTTGACGATGAATCCGAAGAACAGCAATCCGAACACCACAGTCTGGAACAGCTCCGAGAATGCCGGAGATGCTGCCAGGACCGCAGCGAAGGAAAAGTCCACGTATCCGTTGACAGTTGCTGCCTGGAATACCGTCGCGAATATCCCTATTAGCATCACCAAAGACGCCACATGGGTGTAGATGAAGAACTTGATCGCGGCGTAATGCCTGCGGGGTCCTCCGTACCAGGATATCAGGAAGTACATCGGTATGAGAGTTACTTCCCACATCACGTAGAACAGGAAGTAATCCTGTGCCAGGTACACGCCCATGAGACCGACCTGTATGGCCAGCAGCAGTGCGTGGAAATAGTTCGGCCTGTCTCCCTCAGAGAGGGAGTACAGTATGACCACGGGCATCAGGATAGCCGTCAGGACGACCATGAGTATGCTCAGGCCGTCCACGCCCAGGGCGAAGTTGATCTTCAGACCCATCGCGTCAATCCAGACGTAGCTCTCACTCAGAGTGCTGAGGTCCTCCACGAACACAAGGGTAAGTGCGAGGATCAGCTCAATGACGGAGAACACCCCGGCCACTATGGCCGCATTCTTTCCCTTACCGCCAAGGAACAGTGTTGCCACAGTACCGATAAGCGGCACAAGGATCAGGAGAGACAGCAGATACGGTATCTCTATCATCTCAGATCCCTCCATTCGCTATGAATACAGCCACGATGACCGCCACAAGCACTATCACGCCTGTGTAGACCCATGCTGCATAGTTGTTCAGGTTGCCTGTCTGGACAGAGCTCAGAGAGTCACCAGCACCGACAACCGCATTGGACAGCCCGTTCACCGTGCCGTCTATGACTTCCTTATCCATGTAGTCCACGCCCTTGGCCACGCCGTATCCCAGTTTCCAGGATATGGCGTTGTATATCTGCGGGAAGTAGTACCTCTTCGTGAGGAGCTTATAGAACCGGGATTCCCCATTCTTGTTGAATCTTCCGGGGTCCATGCTCTTCTTGCAGTACATCAACCAACCGAGGTATATGCCTAGGAGAGTCAGAACTATGGATACGTAGGTCCAGACGTTCGTGAATATGTCCTCCGCTATGGTCATGCCCGAGTGGCTGTGTATGTGCAGATATCCCAGCGTGCAGCTGAGGGATTCAGTTATTGCATTGCTCAGCCCGAAGAGTATCCCCAGACCAGAGCCCAGTGCGAACACGGCCAGGATCATCAGCGGGACGGTCATGGTCCTGGGGGACTCGCCGTGGGCGTGGCGTGTAGCCTCGCCCTCGTTGCCCCTGAAGGTCATGAACCACATGCGGAACATGTAGAACGCCGTCATGAAAGCTGTGATTATCCCCATGAGGAAGAGGGCCGTGAAGGTCCACTCCGCTCCGAGACCGTGATGCGCAGGCGCAAGTGCCGTCTCCAGGACCAGGTCCTTGGACCAGAATCCGCTGAGCAGCGGGAATCCTGCGATGGACAGTGAGCCTATGAGCATTGTTATGGAGGTTATCTTCATCTTCTTGCCCAGGCCGCCCATCTTGCGCATGTCCTCCGTACCGGCAGAGTGTATGACTGAGCCGGATCCCAGGAAGAGCAGCGCTTTGAAGAAGGCATGGTTTATCATGTGGAACACACCCGCCACGTAGCCGAGGGCACCGAGTCCGATAAGCTCGTTGTTCCCCGTCTGCATGCCGATCGCCATGAGGTATCCGCCCGCTCCCAGAGCCAGGAACATGTATCCTAGCTGAGAGAGGGTGGAGTACGCCAGGACCCTCTTTATGTTCATGTTGTTGAGGGCCATGGATGCGGCGAATATCGCTGTGAATCCTCCTACGAACGCCACCAATATCATCACGTCGGGGTTCTGGACGAAGATGGGGAAGGACCTCGCTATGAGGTACACCCCGCCCTTGACCATTGTTGCCGCGTGGATCAATGCGGAGACGGTCGTCGGACCGGCCATCGCATCCGGGAGCCAGTCGTGCAGGGGGAACTGAGCGCTCTTGCCCACTGCGCCTGCGAATATCAGCAGGGTCGCTATGGTAAGGGCGGTGGGGTCCACCGCAGCGATGTTGGCCTGTGCGAACACGACCGCGTAGTCCAGGCTGTGGAATTCGTTCAGCAGAATGAACAGCCCGGCCATGAAGCAGACGTCACCCAGGCGGGTAACGATGAATGCCTTCTTGGCTGCGGAGGCCGCGTTCTCGGAAGCGGCGTCGCCGTCATTGTGCTTGAAGCTCCAGAAGCCTATCAGCAGATAGGAGCAAAGACCCATTATCTCCCAGAACACGAACATCTCCAGGTAGTTGCTGGAGATGACGAGCCCCATCATCCCGGTAAGGAAGAGGGAGACCTCTGCGTAATATCTGCGCCTCTTCTTCTCCTCGTGGCTCATATAGCCGACAGAGTAGACGAAGATCATCAGAGAGATGAACGAGGCGAACAGCATCATGACGCAGGAGAGGCTGTCTATGTAAACTCCGAAGTTTATCTCGTGGGCGCCTATCGTAAGCCAGTTCATCTCTTGGACGAACGGCAGAGATATGGCGAACAGATCCCCTGTCACGTACTCATAGGACGCGACGAGAGATATCACGAATGCTACCAGGGCGCCGAATATTGCGACATATCCTCCGCCCTCTTTCATCTTGTTGCCGAAGAACCCGATTATGACGAAACATATGAGGGGTATCAACGGCGTGAGCCAAACGTACTCTAACATCATATCTACCACCTCAGGATTGTCATATCATTGATCTTCGTCGTCTTCTTCACCTTGTAGACGTTCAGCAGAAGGGCTATACCTACCGCCACTTCCGCTGCCGCTATGGCCAGTGAGAATATAACGAAAACCTGCCCGAGAGCGCTGCCCCAGTATGCGGCGAACGCGATCAGGTTAAGGTTCCCTGCATTCAGCATTATCTCTATGCTCATGAGCATGACTATGCCTCTGTTTGTGGTCAGGACCCCGTAGAGCCCCACCACGAACAGTATGGCTGACAGCAGGAGGAAAAGCTCAATCTGAATCATCTTCATCAGCCTCCTCTCTTGCTACGCAGGAAGCCCCTATCAGGGCTCCGAACATCAGGACGCCCAGCGCAAGCAGCAACGCCCCGTATTCCTCGAACAGTTGGTAGTTGAGACTGTCAACCGACAGTGTGCCGTCATCGGCAGGCTCGAAGGGTATGCTCTGGGGCTCATCATCGAATCCCCAGTCGTAGGTGAGCACGGCGGCTCCCATAGCGACTACCACAAGTACGGCGATGGTGGCGCCTATGAATTTCTTGTTCATGAGCTCTCACCTCCCTCGTCGGACATGCCCCTTCTCGTGAGCATCAGACCGAATGCGAACAGCATCGTGATCGCTCCGACGTACACCATTATCTGGATGACACCCACGAAGGGTGCTGCCAGGAAGAAGTACGTCACTCCTACGCAGAAGAATACCAGCGCCAGGTAGAAGGCGCTGTGCATCGTCTCTTCGGAGGTCACTACCAGTATGGCGGC
>DAXF01000010.1:3296-4310 GCA_002506255.1 Methanomassiliicoccaceae archaeon UBA367 | reverse complement strand
GAGGTCACTACCAGTATGGCGGCTAGAATCGCTATGGCGGCGAGGACGACGAAAGCTATCGAAACCCCGTTAGCCATTATGAAGTCCACCGCGGAGTTGAACCACCCACACAATGTATCTATTATTCCCATCAGAGCACCTCCTCGATCTTAAGTGCGTCCTTGGGACAATCTATCACGCAGTTCTCGCAGCAGACGCACTTGGTGCTGTCGAGCTTGGGGCGCTTTATGTCCCTGCCTTTGGCATTCTGCCCTACAACGACCATCTCTATGGCGCTGGTCGGGCAAACCTTCGCACACTTCGAGCATCCGATGCACAGATCGTCGTCCAGCACCGGGCGGTCAGTGTCGAAGAAGGCCGTCGGCTTGTCTTCTATCCCCTTGTCCAGGTTGGACTGGAGATGCTCCTCGAGGTGCACCTCCATCATTTCCGTTGTACCCTCGTAGGCGAGCCTGCGGGGGTCGTAGATCATGTCCTTCCTTGTGAACTCGGCCAGCTCATAATCGGGCGTGGTGGTCATGGCGTCTACCGGGCAGTATTCTGCGCAGTACCCGCACATCATGCACCTTCCGACATTGACCTGAGGCCTCTTAACGATCTTCCCGTCATCATCCTCAGCTTCCACCATGGTTATGCACGTGGTGGGGCAGGCCCTCATGCATATGCCGCAGCCTATGCATCTGTCGAACCTCAGCCCGGGACGTCCACGATAGTTGTCGGGGATCCATTCCTTCTCATAGGGGTACAGAATCGTGACCGGCCTGTGGAGGGTGGTCTTGATCATCGTCCTCAAAACTCTTAGGATGGGTCTGATCCCGCCGGTTCCCCTGAATTTCTTCGGATATTTGTGTAAATACTTCATTGCCATCAGATCAGACCTCCGGTTTGCATCACTACGACCAACAGGAGATTAATCACGGACAAAGGCATCAGCACCTTCCAGCCCACGTTAAGGATCTGGTCGATCCTGACACGGGGTATGGCCAGCCTGGCCATTATGAAGAAGAAGAACAC
>DAXF01000010.1:0-3081 GCA_002506255.1 Methanomassiliicoccaceae archaeon UBA367 | reverse complement strand
CCGAAGGGCAAGAGCCAGCCACCCATGTAGAGGATGACTATGAGACCGCAGCAGACGTATCCCCTGAAGTAGTCTCCCAGCATTATGAGCCCCCATTTCATTCCGGCGTACTCTGTCTGCCATCCTTCGACCAGCTCGGACTCTGCCTCTGCAAGGTCAAAAGGTGAGCGCTCGGACTCTGCCACGGCGCAGACGAAGAAGGTGAAGAAACCTATAATCTGCGGAACCATGAACCACATCTCGGACTGGGCGTTCACTATGCTGTTTATGTTGAAGCTGCCGGTCTGGAGTATGACTGCTGTCATGAGTATGAGCATCGGTATCTCATAGGATATCATCAGCTCAGCCGCTCTGAATCCGGCCATCATCGAGTACTTGTTGTTCTGCGCCCAGGACGCTCCCAGTATGAAGAACGGAGCCAGAGCGAAGAGCGCGTATACCATCAGTATTCCGGCGTGATAGTCCATTATGAACCACCTGTCGGACAGAGGTATCATGCAGGCAGCAAGGACGGCCGTCCCTATTATGAGGGCGAGAGCCCACCAGTAGATCTTCTTGTCTATGCTTTTGGGCACTACGTTCTCCTTCATGAAGGTCTTCAGACCGTCACCGAGGCACTGGAAATAACCCAGGGGACCGATTTTGGTTCCCCTTCTGTCCATTCCCCTTCCCATTACCTTACGTTCCTGCCAGATCATTGTCAGATTCACGATGAATCCCACCGCGAATATCACGACCACCATCAGTATGATGGCGAAGGCGTTAACAACGGCGTCAGAGACCAGCCACGTGGACAGGCCGTTACCGGGAACGAGAAGGTTGATGAGCCAGGCAATGGTTCCTCCCAGGAGCTCCCACAGTTTCGCACCTATATCGTAAGGCACGTTGTAGACTCCGAAGGGGTAGAACGCGTTATTCACAGGGTTATCGAATGTTACCCAATTGAGTATGCTGTCGTATCCCATGTCCTCACCTATCCGTCTCACCTAGGCACATGTCGATCATGGCCATAACTGCAGGTATATCTGCTATTCTGCATCCATCGAGCATCGCCTTGGATGCCGAGACGTTCACGAAAACCGGGCTGCGGACCTTGAGCCTGTAGGGGCTACCGCTTCCATCGGAAACCAGGTACATCAACGCATCTCCGCGGGGATCCTCTATATGTGCCATATGGGTCCCGGCAGGGATCTTCTTGGATACCTTCAAACGATACGGAGCAGTCTTCGGGATCTTCTGGAGGGCGTTGAACGCCTGCCTTATGATCTCACAGCTCTGGAACATCTCCTCTATGCGAACCCTGTATCTGGAATATGCATCCCCATCCTTCAGGACGGGAACTTCGAAGTCCAGCTTATCGTATGCCGCATAGGGGTCATCGCGGCGGACATCGTAATCGACGCCGCAGCCCCTCATGGCCGGACCTGTTATACCAAGGTTGGCCACCTGCTTCTTCGTAAGGTATGATATTCCTTTCAGCCTGCTAACGAACACCGAGGATTCGTCTGTCAGATTGATGATGTCCCAAAGGGAATTCTCAAAACGATCGACGACCCTCATGCAGTCCCTTTCAAAGTAATAGGGCATGTCATTCCTGACACCTCCGATGCGCGGATAGTTAGTTGTGAGTCTCTGTCCGCACAATCTCACATTGAGGTCAAGGAAGAACTCCCTCTCTCTGAGGCACCACAGGAAGATCGTCAGGTTGCCCAGGTCGGTACCGAGCGCCGCCAGCCACATAAGGTGTGACTGTATGCGGCAGATCTCGTCTGCTATGACCCTCAGATACTGAGCCCTCTCCGGCAACTCTATGTCGAGCGCCTCTTCCGCCACTTTGCAGTACAGGTGGGACCAGGTCATTGAGGCAGAGTAGCAAAGACGGTCCGCCATCGGGATGATCTTCGCGTATGTTCTGTTCTCGCACTCCTTCTCCCACCCGCGGTGCAGATAGCCGACCTCCGGCTCTGCATCGAGGATGTACTCTCCATCGACTTTGATCCTGAGGGTCCAAAGTCCGTGAGAGAACGGGTGCTGCGGACCCATGGTAACCCACATCTTGTCCGTCTGATATCCGGTTCTGCTCAACTCACTCATCTGGTTGCCCCCTAAGTTTGTAAGATTTCCTGAAAGGGTAGAATTCGTAGCTCTTCGGTGTCAGCAGCCTCTCCAGCTTGGGGTGGTTGTCGAATATGATCCCAAAGAGCTCGTAAGCCTCTCTCTCGTGCCAGTTGGCACCTTCCCATATGTCGGTGACGCTCCTTATGTGAGGGTCGTCATTGGGTACGTCTGCGGTGATCTCCACGACCATGCCTGTAAGGTAGTTCGTGATATGGTACACCGTCTGCATATGGTCTACCCAATCTACAGCCGTAACTGATATTATGTGCTCGAAGTTAAGCCTGTCATGTACATACTGGCACAATTCGTAGAGGGTGTCCCTGTCCGTGTCCATGTACAGTCTGCGGCCTTCGTTGTCAGCCTTGGAGTTCTTTTTCGTGGTCTGTCTGAAGACCACTTTGGATCCGAACTTGCCTTTTATGAGCGCTTCGACATCCGTTTTAGTAGGAGCCTCTATCATTGCATCATCTGGCATGTTCAGTCCTCCATGAAAACGCCTCTCTTGAAATAGGCGTCTATCTTCTTCTGCAGGAGCATGAACCCGTCGATCATAGCATCTGGCTTTATGGGACATCCGGGGATGTAAACATCCACGGGCACAATCTGATCCAATCCCTGCACTATATTATAGGAATCATACCAGGGGCCGCCGGAAATAGCGCATTCGCCCATGGCCACCACCCACTTGGGAGCGGGTATCTGCTCGTAGAGACGCCTGAGATCGGGGCGGATCTTCTTGGAGATCCATCCGTTTATCAGAAGGACGTCTGTCTGCCTGGGCGAGGAACGGTAGATCATACCCAACCTCTCGGCGTCATGCTTTGGCGCAGAGGCCGCGGCCATCTCAATGGCACAGCATGCAAGACCGAAGTGCAGGGGGTGCATAGAATTCCTCATCGCCCACGACCAAATGGGGCCGGTAAGCTTGTCTACGGCTCTCTTCGTCCCTGCGGACAGCAGTTC
>DAXF01000065.1 GCA_002506255.1 Methanomassiliicoccaceae archaeon UBA367 | reverse complement strand
AAACCATTTAAGAAACACAATTTTCCTATTTTCTGAAATCGTGCATATCCACCTTACCGTTCCCGAGATGGACTATAGGCATTATCCCCGGGTCCGGGTTGAAGTTGTGCATCTTCTGGTACTCGGTCTGATCCTGCCAGGTCGATGCGTTGATCATCTTGACGCCCCTGTACTCTGAATAACCTGCGCCGTGGACGTGGCCGGTGACGAATATATCAGGGACGGTTCCCATGGCTAGGTAGTCCTTTTTCTCTGGCGCAAGGGCATTCCTCTGCCCGTATATCGGAGACAGGTGGCGCATAACCAGCATCTCCTTCATCACGACCAGTGGGTTCTCGTAGGTCAGCTTCTGCACCCCGGAGATCCAGTCATCGATGCTGCGGCCGTGGTACGTGAGCACTGTGCGCCCCTCTATATTCATATATACAGGGTTCCCGGCCAGCAGGACATTGGAGTCGAATGAGCCGGTGAAAACAGATCCCAGGGCCGGCTGCGGTTCGGCGAGGCGGCAGGCGTCGTGATTGCCCGGCTGCACTACGACTTTGATATGGTCGGGTATCTCCTTCAGATGCTCCGCCAGGGCCTCGTACTGCTTGTATATCCCGGTTATGCTGAGCTCCTGCTCCTGTCCCGGGAAGATGCCTATGCCGTCGACCACGTCCCCCGGGAGGACTATGTAATTCAGCTCCTTCTCCTCGGAGTTCTGTTTGAGCCATCTGATCATCTTCTCCCAGGTCTTCTCCAGGAAGGTGCAGCTTCCTATATGGACGTCCGAGAGGAATGCAACAGAGGACACGTTATCGTTGGCAGTCCAAGAGTTGTTGGAAGGTACATCGGGCCATACGATCTGATCGGCGATTATGGTCTCTCTTTTCCGGCCCGGTTCCTTATTGCCCGGCCTTCCGATGATCCCTATGACCTGATCGTTGACGTACACATCGTTTATGGCAGGTGTGGTGTTCAGGACCAGGACCTTGCATCTTGTTCCCTGGTCGTCCTCAACGGTCAGGATCTTGTGGCCGTTCTTCGTATCCTTGACATCACCCACCATGCCGATGACCCGGACCTCCCTGTCCATTCCCAAGGCCCTCTCTATGCTCATGGTACTGCCGAAATCCCTGTGCCTCTCGATTATCTTCTTCAGTATCGAATAACGGCTCTGGAAGTATCTGACGAAGTCGTCGATGCTGCCCTCGCAGGTCGAGTTTCCTGTGATGTCCGAGTCCGGAATGATCTTGATATCGCCGAGGCGCTTGTTGGGGGGCCTCACGGCTTTGAATGACTGGCACATTGCCTTGTCACCGGAGAGGAAGGCCTCGATATCCGCTTTGGTCACGAATGCGGAGCTTTTCGAGACAGTATCAAGGATGTTATTGAGGAAAGGCACAGGGTCTGAGGAGGAGAGCACGATCTCTAATGCATCCGGTGACAGGAACATATCCCTCCTTGCCGCTGCGCTTAGTACCTCTGGCCTCATGAGAGGAAAGAGAGGGGACAAGCCTATAAATGTTCACTGTCCACAGGTTCGATTGTAACAATTAAAGCCACGTGGAACTTATACCCGGCCGATGCCTTCGGTCAGGATAGTGAGCCGGGTCAATCCCAGTGAGGACCCGGAAAAGGTCAGGACGGCGATCCTTAACGTATTTCCGGATGCCGTGATAGAGACGGAGGGAGGATATGCCAGAGGTGAGGCCCAGAGCCTCAGTAATTTCGGGCTCATGATCCGTCGCCAGAAGATGCTTGACACGACCCGGGCCGTCCTTCTCAAAGGGATGTCGGGAGATCGTACGAGATTCCTGCTGAACAAACAGGTGGCGCTTGTCGGTAAGATATCCTTCTGTGACAGAGGACAGGTGCTTGGCCCCATAGAGGTCACGGTGACGGATGAGGGAATAGAGGCATTGATAGACAGGACCGCCCCGGGGACGGTCGATGGTGTGGAAGTGAGAAATTGATCGGAGTTTCATCTACAAGTTTCAGCGCGTACAGATTCGAAGATGTGTTGGAGGAGGTGTCCAAGGAGTTCGAGCTCTGGGAGATCTTCTCGGAAGCGGAGCATTATGTGCAGAACATATCCGGTATGCTGGCGGTCATAGCGCCGTCCTATGATCTGAAGTATTCGGTACATGCGCCCATATGCGACAATAACATAGCATCCCTCAACGAGAGGATGAGAGAGGCCTCCGTGCTGGATCTGATATCTCTGGTTGAGAGCGCCCTGAGCCTGAACGTATCCACTATAACTGTTCACCCCGGTGTTTATTCCCTTGTCGTCCCCGATATGGAGGAGAAGTCCGTGGCAGCGGCCAAGAAGTCACTAAGGACACTGGACAGGATAATGGCAGAGTACGGCATAAAAGTGGCTGTGGAGAACATGCCGAATCTCGATTTCATGCTCGGAAGGACCCCTCAGGAGCTGGCGGAGCTGGTGGAAGGCACGGAGCTGGGAGTCTGCTTCGATATTGGGCATGCAAACACCGTCGGCGATATAGACGGTTTCATAGATCTTCTCGGAAGCAGGTTCGTCAATGTTCATGTGCATGACAATTGCGGCAGGAATGACGAGCATCTTGTTCTCGGAGAGGGTAACGTAGACTTCAAATCGGCCCTGAAGAAGCTGTCCTCCTACAGAGGGAACCACGTCATAGAATCCCGGGACTTCCCATCAGCGGTGGAGTCCAGGGATATACTGCGTCAGATGCTCTGATCCTTGGTGAACATATCCTTCAGGAATCTGGATCCCCGCAGCAAGTATGATATGACGAAGTAAAGACCCAGGATCATCACAGGGAACATCATCATGCTTATGCTGTTGACCTCCGACCCCGAGAGCCAGGTTCCGGCGGACATCAGATTCACCATGAAGTGCAGCATTATCGATGCGTGCAATCCGTATTTCGAGAAGAGGTAACCGCATCCGAGGCCGAAGGCGAACGTGGGCAGGAACTTCCACAGCCCCCAATTGGTAAGATGCCCCGCAGCGAACATGAACGATGAGAACAGTATGAAAACCAGAACGGTCCTGTCTATTCCGAAACCTCCAAGTGCCAGCTTCCAGGTCCTGCCTTCCTTCTCAGACATGTAGGCGATTATCGCAACAGGCACCCCGAGCATCAGGAAGCGGCAGAGAACCTCCTCCCAGACGGAAGCTTCCACAAGGGAGAAAAGCTGGGCCCAAGCAGGATAGCTGCCTATGTCAACAGATTCGAGGTCATAACCCATCAGGACCACGATGAATATGATCGACATCTGGAACGTCATAAGGGCCGAGAACAGTGTGGACACTCTGAAAAGTGCGGAGTCCTGGAAGTGAAGATAATCCTTCTGGGTCATCGCCTTGTTAATGTTGGCAGGGACGTCCCTGAAAAGGAAGAAAGCTGATACAAAGCACGTCGCTGCCAGAAGCACGAAGTAGATCTGCAGTGCGATCCCGTTTATTTCGAACAGATTAACGATCATTGGAACGATTATGAATATGTAGGTGCTGGCACTCCCAAGTCCCTCGAAGGTCTCGGGGAACAGCACTGCTACGCCTATCAGCTCGTATGATATGATGTATGTGCAAATCAGGCACAGTACGGCTCCAAGTACCAGACGCAGAGTGATGCGTCCTTTGAGGGCCTCTCCGCAGTCGGAGCAGAATCTGTTGCCCGCAGCGCGGTTCTCGTCACACCTGTCGCATGCCATATGAATCCATCAGTATTCGTGCCACATCATCAGCCGTCTCGATCTCTATGAACGCGGCGATCCTCTTTCTTCTATCAAGGGCTTCGGACAGCTTCCCGGCCATACGATCCGCCCTCTCATAAGCCAAAATATTGAATCCCCTGATCTTCCTGAACCTGCTTTCAAAGTCCTTCACGAAAGCTTCCGGGGAGGACATATCCAAACCTCCTTTGGCGGCCGATCTTATGAGGCCGCGCTCCTTCAAAGTCTCCAGGAGGGAGATGTTCCGGCAGTAGGCTTCCGTATATTCGGCATCGTCCATGTCGGCCGGTATGAGAGGGATGCCCTTCTCGGCGCAGAGGTCCACAAGGGCGCAGTATATGGGTGAAGGAGAGCCTATTTTCCCGAAGGATGAAAGGAAGTGGCCGTAGACAGCATCCGCATCGCTTATCTCAGCCTCTTCCAGGGTTGATCTGGCACTTATGGCTGATATGTCCTCGGGCCCCAGGGATACCGCAGCGGCATCATAGTTCCGGTCAAGAAGAACATCTGCTTTGGGGGATTCGGAAACGAGTCCCTTGATCACAGGGATGATCTCGATGGTCCCCTTCTCTGAGCTCAGGATCGTCATTACTCGACGCTCCGGGTCATCACGAGGTCGGTGAGCTGTCCTTTATCCTCCATGTGATTCAGTTCCTTCTTGGTCACAACCACAGTGGATTTGATGTTCCCCGGGCTCTTCTCGTCGTCCACGACGATGATCGAATGCTTCCCGAAGATCACCGAGATGTCGGATGCGAGGGCGGCCTTCTGCATCATCTTGTCCGTCTCGCCTCCCAGGCCTGTTAGTATGACGGTTCTGTTGTCACGGGTTATAGCTTCGAAGGGGCTGCGCAGTACAGGGGTTATTGAGAATCCCATTCCGAGCAGATGGTCCAGGACCGCGGACCCCGTCTTCTCCACTCCGGACAGCTCATGCCTTCTTACCCTGTCCCCTCTGAACTCAAAGGGGTCCACAGGGCGTATTATCGGCGCGTTCAGGTATTCCTCTATCCTTATGGCCGCGTCTATCATCGCGCCCATTCCGGACTCATACATCTGTATGGTCCTGCGGGATACCCCCGCAACTTCCGCCAGGGTTCCCAGGCTTATGTCCCTGCTCTCCCTGATGTCCTTCAGCAAAGCGCTGTCCAATCTGACGTACAGTCCTCCGGGGGCAGCTATAACGAAGGGGGATTCGTCTCTCAGGACGTAATCGCTCAGGGTTTCATTGGATATGATCGGTATATCGAAGCGGGAGTACACAATGCCAGGCTCCAGGATGCCTGCGCTGGATTTCTCCCCTATCACGAGGGGGGTGGCTCCCAGCATCTCGGACAGGACCTTCATCTCCTCTGCATTCTCCCGGGAGAGGGCATCCACGTTCCCGAGGACCTTCACGATGAGCATGATCTCACTCTTCCTCCCGACTATGTCGAAGCATACGCTGCGCAATGCCATCGGCGGGGAAAGCCTGTATCCCGCTCTTCCCAGAATCGTGCGGGCCGTGTCTATAAGGTTGTCTCTGCTCACGATAGAACTCTAACGTTCCGCGCTTCTATAAATATTTAGGTAGTTGTAAGAAGGGCGGTCCGGAAAGAGCCAGACCGCCTTTTGAGTTTCAGAACCTGTCGTCGTACTCGCCGGCTTTGACGGCGGCCTGGAAGTCCTTGGGCTTCTTGCCGTCAATGGTGATGCCGACGGATACCGCAGCACCGGCGACCTCGAGGACCTTTGCCTTCTCGGTCGCGCCCAGAAGGGAGTCCTCCTTCATCTTGGCCAGTTTCTTCGCCTGGTCAAGGGTAAGGTTGCCGACGAAATCCTTGCTGTTGTTGCTGGATCCCTTGGCTAGGTTGAGCTCGTTCTTTATCAGAGCGGACATGGGAGGTGTTCCCACCTTGATCTCGAAGGACTTGTCATCCGCTATGAGTATCTTCACGGGAACCTTCATTCCTGCGAAAACCTTTGTTTTCTCGTTAATGGCCGCTATTACCTGGCCAGTGTTCACACCCTTCGGGCCCAGTGCGGGCCCCAGCGGCGGGCCTGCGGTCGCTTTTCCACCGTCTACCAACGCCTCAACTGTATCTACCATTCTCATCTCTCCTTTTCAATAACTCTGACGCTGTCACCATTGACCGTGAGCGGTATGGGGACCATGGCTTCGATTAGCTCCACCCTGATCTCCTCTTTGCTCTGGTCGATGTACTGTACCCTGGCCTTCTCGCCTTTGAACGGACCGCTGATAAGCTCGACCAGATCGCCTTCCGCAATGCCCACGACAGTGGACAGCGGGGTAAGGTAGTGGTCTATCTCGATCAGCCCGGTCTCACCTTCGATGAACGAGCGGGCCTTCCTTATGTCCCTGGCCTTCTCGCGCATACGGTCGGTGTTCATGCCCTCGACGAAGATGTATCCTCTCAGATTCGACGGGCTGAGCATGGCGTATATGTCCTTCTCGCCGAGCAGCGCTTTGGCGTTCAGGCTGTCGACCACGCTCCTTTCCTGGTCTATCTGGGTCTTGAGGATCATTATGGATTGAACGGCTCTTGCCCCGAAGGTTATGCTGTTCTGGGCCCCTCCGCCGGAGGCAGTGACAGTGACGGAAACGAAATCTCCGTATCTGGCACCTTTCGGGCATATGACCTCAAGGTAGAATTCCTTCGGTTTGCCCAGAGGTATGTCCACTCTTACCTCTTTCTTGCTGCGGTAGTTGTCCCATATGGGCCCCGCAGGCTCACCGAACTCAACGTTCCAGTCCGGGGAATCGGAGCCTTCGGGCCCTGTAGAAATATCGAAAGTGAATTGGACGTCTATGGCGTCGGTCGAGACCTCGAACGGCCATTTTACCGCCATCCCTGCGCCCAGGTCCTTGTTGTC
>DAXF01000082.1:14295-18423 GCA_002506255.1 Methanomassiliicoccaceae archaeon UBA367 | reverse complement strand
AAGCCTTCGCAGAATGGATAGCGGAAGAGCTGTCCGTATATGTGCCAGTGCACTTCTCCAGATTCCATCCGGACAACGAGATGAACATGGTTCCCTGGACTCCCGGGGAGTCCTTGGAGAAGGCCATGGACATAGCTGAGAGCGCAGGGCTGAAGCACGTGTATCTGGGGAACATAATATCCGATGACGGATCGGACACCTTCTGCCCCGAGTGCGGCAGCGTCCTGATCAAGAGAACAGGGTATCTCATCGATGTGGTGGGGCTGAACGGGGACCGTTGCTCCTCATGTAAAACCCGTCTTAACATCATAAGATGAACAGAGGATTCCCGATTATGACCATGAAGAGGAAACCTGCCAGAACAGGTATGAGGAACGGTATCTTGGGAGTGACCCATATCCTGACCTCTCCGGCATCCCGGAGGCGCTCAAGGGCGGCGGGATCGTTCACGGCACCGTGCGCGGTGACCAATTTCCCGCCGACGAAGTCCTGCATTGGCCATACCATGCGCTCCTGGACCTCGTCCAGGTCCATCTTGTAGCCGAAGAACATCATGGTTCCGATATCCCTGCGCCTGATATTCAATGCGGCGAAGTAAGCCAGCATTATGACCGCGGTTATGATAAGAGCGGCCATCAGAACGAAGAGAGGGAATACGTACATCGCATCGTAGATCCCCAATTCCGACTTTATCAGAGGGATCACACCCAGATCCGGATAACACTGGAACACCAGGCCCATAGCTATCAGACAGGCGGCATCCGCCCCTCCCTTCATCAGCTCGGAAGAGTAGAGAGCATTAATCAAAAAATAGTTAAACAAAATCGGTACCGCTATCACCCTTATGCACCATCCGGACATCAGGATTGGAACCAGGAACAGCAGGGCAATCCCGAAGTAGATCAGCGATTGCTGCCGCGCACCCACCTCCCTGTCCACCAGAATATCGAACAGCATCAGGGCCATGCCGAAGACGACCATCGCTCTGGCCCATATATCGCACCCTCCGTACAGTGCCACGAACACCATTCCGGCACCCCCCATCAGAGCCCAGTGCATCTCCGAGACCTCCCGTTTCCTCCAATCGCTGACACAGGCGGAGATCATGATCGCCGTGACGACAAGGACCTTGGTCAGGTCCACGAAGATGTCCATGTTGCTGGATGAGACTCAATTATATTTTTATGCTTTGTACACCTTGACGAAACTTATGATATCCAGCAGGAAAACGGCAACACTGTTCGCATTCTTTGCGGTGGCCGCTCTGCTGATGATACCGCTTATAGCTGATGATAATTCAGGAGAATGGGCAGATGCGGGCGATGTCACCCTGACCACCCCGGATTACGACATCTCCTTGAGTGCGGGAGACACTTATGTGTTCAATCTGATCGTTGGCAATAAGACCGCCGATCTCTATGAGGTCACCCTTGAGGTATCCGGATCCGACGGCCTCTTTGCCCATTTCGATGACAGGGGACTTAGAACAAGCGTCGATCTGGAAGGCAGCGGGTACAGAGTCGTGCCCCTGACACTGGAAGCAGACAAATACGCAGGCTCTGGCAACACAGACCTGCATATATCCATGACCTGCACCAACACCGTGGACAATGCGAAGAGCACCGTTTCTTTGACTGTTCCCGTCAATATCTCCTCCCAGCTAACATCGGATGACCAGTTCAACAAGATACTGGGGGAGTTCGATAACCCTCTCCCGTACCCTCTTAACACGCCTGCTTTCACCGCGATCATCTCTTTCTTCCTTTGGATGGGCATCTCCCTCCTTATAATGGGGGTCGTCTTCATCATCGTAAGGGAGTTCTTCTCCAACGATAACAAGAAGCGGTTTGACCAGGTCAGAATGAACGTTTCCTGGCTTGTATTCCTGACAATCGTCATCTATGGAATATCCGGTGCTCTGAGGATCGGGGGGGTGGACGCATATTACATCGCCCTGTCGCTAAACATCGCCTCCATAATTTACATCATCCTGGGGGCGATAATAACCTGGCGCATCTACAAGATAGCCATACCCATACTTTTCTCCAGAATGAACAATGAGATCGAGGGAGTGGACAATGCACTGGTGCCTCTCTTCAACATGCTGGGGAAGATCACGATAGCCAGCGCCGCATTCGCAGCCATCCTGGCCGCTTTGGGGTTCAACCTGGTTGCCATACTCACCGGGGCAGGAATACTGGGTCTGGCTCTTTCATTGGGAGCTCAGAACAGCCTTAACCAGTTCTTCAGCGGCATGACCCTTCTCATAACCCGCCCTTTCAGGGAAGGGGATCTTGTTAAGATGAAGGAGCACACCGCCATACTTAGGATCAAGAGGATCGGACTGATGAACACCACGTTCCACAGCTGGGAGAACGAGGAGGTCATAGTCATGCCCAACAGCGTTGTCGCGTCATCTGTCATAACGAACATGAGCAGCAAGAACCGCGCTTACCGCATACTGATATTGGTAGGCGTGGCCCACGGAACTGATCTGGCACTTGCCATGAGGCTTATGCGGGAGGTTGCTTACGACCACCCGAACATCATAAAGGACGGTACCTTCGATACGCCGGACACCCGCGTGATTGAGTTCGCAGAGTTCGATGTGAGGCTGCGCCTGACCGCATATGTGGACAATGTGGAGAACTACGGGTCCATCTCGGCGCAGATACGCCTGGATATATACGACAAGTTCCTGGAGAACGACATAAAACTATCCGTGCCCGAGATGGAGGTTCACATTTCGTGATGTTGCTGTTTGCTGCGAACTTCTTTGAACGGACTTCGATTTTATAAGTATTTATATACATTAATTGCGGTCAGCGGTGTCGGGACTACGAAATCAGAAGACCGGTGATAAATTGATAGATAATCTCGACAAACGCATAATAGACATCCTTAGAAAGGATTCAAGATGCCCTTTCGTGGACATAGCACAGCAGATCGGTGTGTCGGAAGGCACCGTCAGAAGCAGGGTCCACAGGATGATGTCCGAGGGCACGATCAAGGGCTTTACGATAAAGACCAGCTCTAAGAACGTAAAGGCCCTGGTCGAGATATGCATCGACGTCAACACCGATTCCCAAGAGATAGCTGATAAGCTGATCCAATATGAAGGGATAAACGAGGTCTTCGAGGTCACTGGGGATCAGGACCTCATAGCCATAGTGGATGTGGAGTCCTCTCAGCGTCTGAACGACATAATCGAGAGCGTGAGACGCAACGATAATATAATCAGCACGCGAACGCGGCTGATACTGAAGGAGCATTACGGAGAATAACCATGTTCGAAGGTGTGGCGACGGCACTGATCACGCCGTTCACAAAGAGCGGAGAAGTAGACGAGGAATGCCTCAGGCGCATAGTCCGGTTCCAGGAAGAGAACGGCGTGAGCACTCTGGTACCATGCGGTTCCACCGGAGAATCAGCTACGCTCAGCCATGAGGAGCACATAAAGGTCATAAAGATAGTAATTGACGAGGTTAAGCACGCCAGGGTCCTGGCCGGTGCAGGCAGCAATTCCACGTCTGAAGCGGTGTACCTAAGCCGTACCGCCGCGGATCTGGGAGCGGACGGCATACTTTCCATATCCCCCTACTGCAACAAGCCCACCCAGGAGGGCATATTCCAGCATTACAAGGTCGTCAGCGAGTCTGTTGATGTGCCGATCGTGATATACAATGTTCCGGGAAGGACCGCCAGCAACATATCTGCAGAGACCAGCGTGAGAATCGCCAAGGAGCTTCCCGGGGTCGTCGGGATAAAGGAGGCCAGCGGCAATCTGATCCAGGTCGGCAAGATACTTGCGAAGAAGCCGAAGGAGTTCGAGGTCCTCTCAGGAGATGACGCCCAGACCTTCCCTATAATCGCAATGGGCGGCTGCGGGGTCATATCCGTGGCTGCGAACTGCTGCCCCAACACAGTGTGCCAGATGATGGATCTGTGCCTGAGGGAGAAGTTCATAGACGCTTCTGCGATACACTATCGCATGCTTCCTCTTTTCACCGACCTCTTCCTGGAATCCAATCCGATACCGATAAAGTATGTGATGAAGCGCCTGGGCTTCGGCAACGGAGAGCTCAGGCTGCCCCTGACTTACATATCCGAGCGCGGAGCCGCCGTGCT
>DAXF01000082.1:9053-14125 GCA_002506255.1 Methanomassiliicoccaceae archaeon UBA367 | reverse complement strand
CGGAGCCGCCGTGCTCGACTCGGACATAGAGGATCTGGGACTTATCTGAGGGGGCGAGCGTTTTGATTACGAAGGTTGTCGTCGGCGGCGCCACCGGTAAACTGGGCCGTATGGTCTGCGATATGATCACGGCATCAGAGGACCTGAGACTTACAGGCGCTACCGTATCCGAGAACGGCGGCAACATCGGAAGGGAGATATCCAGAGGGATAGTGGCCTCGGGACCGATGACCCTGAAGAAGCTCCTGGAGGATGCGGATGTCTACGTGGATCTCACGACCCCTTCGGCAGCCAGTGCAACAGTGGCATCCGTGCCTGAGACCGGAACGAATCTGATTCTCGGCACTACCGCCGTGGATGCGGTCACAATGGAGGCCCTGGCCGCAGCTGTCAGGGAGCACGGCACGTCAGCCGTCGTGTCTGCCAACTTCGCAGTCGGAATAAACGTTTTCTTGAAGATGTGCGAGATCCTCGCTGGATATCTGCCAGATTATGATGTGGAGATCATAGAGGCTCACCATTCTTCGAAGAAGGACTCTCCATCTGGTACCGCCAGGGAGGCGCTCAGAAGGCTACAGGCGGCGACTGGGATAGAGAACGTCTCCTACGGAAGAGAGGGCGTTGCCGGACCCAGGGGCAGAGAGATCGGAATGCATTCCGTAAGGGCGGGCGGCATAGTGGGCGACCACACGGTGCTTTTCGGCAACAGCAACGAGGTCATTGAATTGACCAACAGAGCGATATCCAGGGAAGCTTTGGCATCCGGCTGCCTTAGGACTATAAGATGGGTTGCCGGTAAGAAGGACGGTAAATTACACAGCATGAGCGAGGTGCTCGGCCTATGATCGTAACAGTAATGAAGTTTGGAGGGACCAGCGTCGGCTCCGCCGAGGCTCTGAAGAGAGTGGCGAAAATAATAATCGAGAAGGACGGAGGGAAGGTCGTGGTGGTCTCTGCCATGTCCGGAATAACCAATTTCCTGATCGGGACCATGGAGAACGGGTTCAAGGACCCGGAGGGGGCAGCCAAGCTGTTCTACGACAGGCACATGGACGTTGCTGAGAAGCTATTCGCGGGAGAGGCTCTCGAATCTTACAAGAAGGACCTTGACGAACGCCTCGGACTGATGAAAGGGCTCATGCTCGACGAGGAGACCCGGAAGGACCCCTATTTCGAGGACCTGTTCATATCCCAGGGAGAGAGATTCTCCAGCCTTACTTTGGCTCATCTCATAAGAACCATGGGGTTCGAGTCCGTTGCGCTTACCTCGGAGGAAGCGGGCATATTTGCGGAGGGCAGGCCCCTGAACGGCACCGCGGACTTGGATAAGACCTCTCTCAAGATCAACATGGTCGTCAAACCTATGCTCCAGAACGGAGTCATACCTGTGATATCCGGCTACTACGGGGTGACCGACAGCGGAAAGGCCCTGACCTTCGGAAGGGGAGGCTCGGATTATGCGGCGGCTGCGATAGGCAACGCCATGAATGCCAGTTCTGTGGAGATCTGGACTGATGTCAACGGTTTCATGAGCGCTGACCCGCGGGTCGTGCCCAACGCCAAAACGATAAAGGAGATGAACTACAGCGAAGCTGGAGAACTGGCATACTTCGGCGCCAAGGTTCTTCACCCCAGGACCATAGAGCCTGTAAGAAGGAAGCACATACCCCTTTGGATAAAGAACTCCTATGACCCATCCAACTGCGGAACTGTGATACACAATCTCAGCAGGCACTCCGACAACAAGCTGCTGAAGAGCGTTGCGATGAAGGTGGATCTCTCCATAATCACGGTATCTGCGGCAGACATAGCCTACAGGCCCATAATCGTCGCCAGGATAGTTGAGAAATTGGCGGATGCGGGCGTCGCAGTATACGCCATATCAACCTCGCTTTCCACGATAGCATTCCTGATTCACAATCTGGACGTGAAGCAGACACTGAAGAACCTCAACCTCCTGGACTCCAAGGATATAGAGCGCATAGATGTGAAGAGCAATGTTGCTCTGGTCTGCGCCGTCGGCGACAGCTTATTGTCCTACCAGGGCTTCTCCGGGGACGTCTTCGGTGCAGTGAAGGAGGTGGGAGCCAACGTGGAGATGATCTCCGAGGGGGCATCCGACGTTTCCCTTAACTTCGTGGTACCCACGGACTCCGTCACTGACGTGGTCAAGATCCTGCACCAGAAGTTCATAGTGGGAGAGGGGATTGAATGATCAGAGAGTACGAGGGGAAGGACGGCATCATGCTGATAGACGGCATTGCCGCGACGGAGATAGCGGAAGAGTTCGGAACCCCCGTCTATGTGACGGAGGAAAAGAGGATAAGAGAGAACTACCGAAGAATCCACGGGGCCTTCTCCAAGTACATGGATACCAGAGTGAACTACGCCTGCAAGGCCAATACAAATCTTGCTGTCCTGCGCATCCTGGAACAAGAGGGCAGCTGCATAGATGCCGTTTCCATAGGAGAAGTACTGTCCTGCATCAAGGCCGGTTTCTCCCCGGACCGGATACTCTATACCGGGGTCAATGTCAGCAACGAAGAGCTGGGGGCACTGGTGAGTGCAGGCTGCATGATAAACGTGGACTCCGAATCAGAACTGGAGAGGCTTGCCAAAATATCCACGGATGTCAAGATATCGTTCAGGATCACGCCCGGGGTGGCATCCGGTCACGGCGTCAAGGTCATGACTGGGGGCAAGGGATCCAAATTCGGGATACCCATCAAGAGAACGATACCCGTATACACAAGAGCGAAGGATCTCGGTTTCGACATAAGAGGGATACACGCCCACACCGGATCCGGAGGGGAGGGCATAGATCAATTCACAGATGTGGCAGAGGTCCTCTCCGATCTGGCCAATGAGATCCGGGACAAAACGGGCATAAATCTGGAGTTCATAGATATAGGCGGCGGCGTGGGAGTGCCTTACAGGCTGCAGGAAGAGGAGACTGACGTAGAAGAACTGGCCAGCCTCGTCACCGAGATAATACAGGAAGAAACGGACATCAAGACCGTTGTTATCGAGCCGGGAAGATACATAGTCGCCGATTCCACAGTGCTCCTGACCAGATGCGTGGATGTCAAGGATGCGGAAACGAAAAAGTACATAGGGGTCGACGCGGGATTCAATACCCTCGTCAGACCCGCATTCTATGACTCATACCACATGGTGGCTATAGCGAATAAATTCAACAAGGCATGCAGCGGCAAGTATGACGTAGTAGGCCCCATATGCGAAAGCGGGGATTATCTGGCACATGACCGCATCATGCCGGACCCAGAGGAAGGGGACCTTGTTGCGGCGTTCACCGCCGGAGCATACGGGTTCTCCATGTCCAGCGAATACAACTCCAGACCCAGGTGCGCTGAGGTCCTGGTAAGCAACGGGAAGGCACGCCTCATCAGGAAGGCTGAGGAAATGGAAGACCTTTGGCGCAACCAGATCATACCGGAAGGATTGAGAAAATGAAATTTTGGAAATATCACGGTACCGGGAACGACTTCGTAATAGTGGACGGAATAAACGAATCCGTGCGCATAGATCCGGAGAAGGTAGCACGCGGATGTAAACGCAGATTCGGAATAGGAGCGGACGGTTTCCTTTACCTTCTCCCCGGTATGAAGGGCGCCGACGTTTCCATGCGCATAATCAACTCTGACGGGAGCGAGGCCGAGATGTGCGGTAACGGCATAAGGTGCCTTGCCAAGCACGTATCGGATTTCGGGATCGTCAAGAAGGATGAGTTCACAATTAACACCCTGGCCGGGAACAAGAGGATAATTGTGGAGAAGGGAAGCGACGGGAAAGTATCCAGCGTTTCCGTTGGATTAGGTGCTGCGTCCCTGGAGGTTGCAGCCGTGCCCATGATCTACGACGAAGGACCGAGATTCGTCAACCAGTCAATAAGATTCGGAGACACCGAGATAAAGGGGACTGCCGTGAGCATGGGCAACCCTCATTTCGTAACATTCAATAACTTGGGCGGCGAGGCAGTGAAGAGCTTGGGGCCCGTGATAGGCTCCGATCCGAGGTTCCCTCAGAAGGTGAACGTGGGATTCGCTACGGTCGCTAACAAAGCTATAGACCTCCGTGTCTACGAGAGGGGTGCGGGATGGACCATGGCCTGCGGAACCGGTGCGGGCGCAGCTACCGTGGCGGCCTGCCTGAACGGACTCGTGCCTTACGATACACCCATAGATGTGAATCTGCTGGGCGGCACACTGAAGATAACTGTCGCCAAGGATCTGAGCTCCGTCAACATGAAGGGCCCTGCGGTCCTGGTGTTCGACGGATTCTGGAGGGAATAAGATGGAATACGAGTTCGCAGAAAGGCTGAAAGCACTGCCGCCGTACCTCTTCGTGATGCTGGATGAGATGACGGCAAAGAAGAGGGCCCAAGGCATAGATATCATTGATTTCGGAATAGGGGACCCGGACCTCCCGACCCCCCAACCGATAATAGAGGCTCTGCAGAGAGAGGTCGCGAAGCCGGAGAACCACAATTACTCATCCAGCGCCGGAGAGAGATCCCTGCGCGTAGCGGTTGCGGACTGGTACAAGGTCCGATTCGGCGTTGATGTGGACCCGGACAAGGAGGTCTGTGTCACCATAGGATCGAAAGAGGGGATATTCAACATAGCCCAGTCCTTCGTAAATGATGGGGAGACAATAATAGCTCCGAGCCCCGGATATCCCGTTTACTCGGCTGCTGCCACCATATTCAACAATGCGGAGTGCGTGAAGGTGCCGCTGCGTCCGGAAAAGGATTGGCTGCTGGACCCTGCCGACTGCCCAGAAGGGGCCAGGATGCTGTACGCCAACTATCCGAATAATCCCACCGGCGCCACCTGCGACGCGAGATATCTGAAAAAGCTGCAGGACTGGTGCGTGGAGAACGGCACTATCTTCTGCTACGACAATGCATATTCGGAGATGTGCTTCGACGGATACATGGCACCTTCCGCGCTTGAGGCGGGCAAGGATTGCATAGAGTTCGGGTCTTTCTCCAAAACGTTCAACATGACAGGTTACAGGCTCGGATATGCTGTCGGGAACAAGGATCTGAT
>DAXF01000082.1:7159-8797 GCA_002506255.1 Methanomassiliicoccaceae archaeon UBA367 | reverse complement strand
GACTCTACAAGGACGGCGATCTGCCTGATGTGGTCAAAGCGAATATGGACGTCTACGCAGAGAGGAGAAAGGTCCTTGTGGACGGCCTCAGGAGCCTGGGATACAAGGTGAACATGCCCAAGGCGACTTTCTACGTCTGGTTCGACTGCGGGATGCCATCCATGAAGTTCACGGAGAAGATGTTGGATTTGGGCATCGTGGCGACCCCGGGCGTCGGCTTCGGCAAATCCGCCGAAGGGTACGTCCGCATGACCGTCACTCAGCCCAAGGAGCGCATAACCGAAGCCATAGAGCGCATGAGGAAGGGCTCGATCTAAACCTTCACATTATCGAAGGAATATTTCAGAGCCTCAACCACAGGCAGCTCCTGACCCAGGAGGAATGCCTCTAGAGCTCCCCCTCCGGTACTGACATAGGAGAACCTGTCAGTGAGATCCAGCTTGTCCGCTGCTCCCACCGTGTGCCCTCCGCCTATGACGGACTGCCCGCCAGAGTCGATCATGGCTTCCATGAGAGCCTTGGTGCCCACGTCGAAGCCTTCCTTCTCGTACATGCCCGCAGGGCCCGACATAAGGGTGGTCCTGGATGTTGCTATGACCTTAGCGAACTTCGCTATCGAGGCATCGCCTATGTCCAGAGAGGGGACGTCATTTGGCATATCCCCTATGAGGACATTCTGGCGCTTCCCGTTCCTCTCCACGGCCACATCCGTCGGCAGAAGTATCCTGTGCCCGTACTTCGACATCACATCCTTCGCCTTCTGCAGATTCTCGGCGGTCAGCTCATCCTTTATGGGGGCGGAGGAGGCCTCGCCTATATCCACTCCGCGGGCCTTCAGGAAGGCTATGCCTGCCAGTCCGGCCAATATTACAGTGTCGGCTATCCCGCTGCCCAGAACATAGTCCACCATGCTTGCGGCATCGTCGATCTTCGCACCACCCAATACGAACACGGAGGGGCGCCTCGGAACATCGAATATCGCACTGAGGGCGTACAGCTCCTTGGCCATCAGCCTGCCGGATGCCGAGGGCACCCTGGGCTGGAATCCTACCAGAGAGCACTGGCTCCTGTGAGCGGCCGCGAAAGCATCGTTGACATAGAAATCTATCTGGGGCGCAAGTGTGCTTACTATCTCCGACCTGGAGTGCTCCATCATGCTGAGCTCCTCTGATTCGGAGTCTATCCCCCTTACGTTTCCCAACAGCAAAACCGTGCCCGGCTTCGTCTCGGATATGGCCTTCCGGGCCGTATCTCCGAGTATATCGTTCACATACCTTACCGGCGCGTTGAGATGCTTGGACAACCTCTCCGAGTGCTGATCCAGAGGCGTGAAGTCCCATTTGCCCTTTCGGCTCTGATGTGCCAGTACTATGACTTTGGCTCTCTTGCCCATTAATTCCCGAACTGTGGGAACGATCCTCCTTATCCTCGAATCGTTTATTATCCTCAGAGTGGACCTGTCCATGGGGCAGTTTATATCCACCCTCAGAAGGACGGTCTTATCTCTGACATTGAAATCCTCCAATGTGTAGATGCCTTTCATCCTCAGCACCTTTCGATGCCCATGGCGGCATCGGTCTTCGCCATGGACTTGGCCGGGTCCTTCTCCATCTTGCACATAGACCTTATGCAGTCTAT
>DAXF01000082.1:0-7008 GCA_002506255.1 Methanomassiliicoccaceae archaeon UBA367 | reverse complement strand
CACATAGACCTTATGCAGTCTATGTTCTCAGGTATGACGTCGCTCTCCTGGTGAACGGCCTGATAGAAGTATAGGGTGTTGCCAACTACTTTGATGCCGTCCTCCCACAGAACTATCTCGAACATATCATTGCGAGACCTGCCCATCTCCCTGGCCTCTTCCATTATCTGAGCCGTGGATTTGATTCCCGAAGAACTCTTCACGAGCTTGACGCGGGGCGTCTTGCGGAGCAGCTCTATGATCTCCTCGGTCTTCGGTTCGCTGTTGAGCTCCATGGCCACAGTATGAACGTGCATCAGGGTCGTAGGGACCTTGACCGCCATAGTGTGTATGTTGACCCAGGGCATGACACTCTGAACATCGGGTCCGTGGTGGGTCGGCAGCTTCACCACTGGCTCAATGGCATTTATGGGCCCGGATTTACTGTCGTAGGGGTCGGCAGAGCGCCTTATAAGCGTAACATAGGAATTCTTTATCCCGTACTTCTTGTCGATAGGGTAGAATGTCCTGAGAAGTCCTGTGGTGTTGCAAGACACTACACGGGAGAACTGCGCTCCCCAGGACTCTTTGTAATTGGCACCTGCATTGAATGATATCCCGGTGAGGCTGTGATCCTCTCCGCCCTGCCATATTGCCTTGATGCCCGCCTCGGTGAATTCCGCCTTGTACTTCTCTGCAACGCCTCCAGGAGTGCAGTCAACGATTATATCCGCCTTGCCGTAAAGATCCTTTATGGTCCCGGCGACCTTTATGCCAGACGCCTTGAACGCCTCTAAATTGTCTTCCGGCACATAAAGAGGATATCCTTTCCTGACAGCATCCTGTGCCTCATATGACGGCCTGGTTTTTGTCACACCGACTATCTCCATGTCGTCCTGCTGGTTGACCGCTGTTGCCACTCTTTTGCCGATCGTTCCGTATCCGTTTACTCCTACCTTCGTTTTCATGGAGCTCACCCACACCTACGCGATTATTGGTGTTCCGATAGAATAAACTTGCTCGATATTATTGAGAATATTGATAGTCTCCAAAGCCACCTTCTCGGCGATCTCCTGTGTTCAGAGGGTCTGAGCGTTCAGATATCCCAGTATTTGGAAAGGTATTCTTTGGCCTTGCGGACGGCTTTCCTTCCGCTGCCCTGCTCGCAGCGCTCTTCGTTATACTCCGCTTTTATGGTCCTGCCCTCTATCATAGCCAGAACACCGGCTATGACCTCTGCCGTGGCCCGGAGATGATAACCTCCCTCCAGAACGAATGCTATCTTTCCCTCGGATATGTCGAACAGGCGTCTGCAGAGCTCCACGTAACCGTCGGTGTTCATCTGCATATGGGCGTTTGGCTCGCAATAATGAGCGTCCACTCCCAAGCTGACGACTATGAGCTCCGGCTCGTACTTCTTAACGATAGGTATTATTATCTCGTCCATGGCCGCCAGGAAGGTACGGTTCCCCGCACCGGCCGGTATTGGTATGTTGGCGTTATAGCTGGAGCCTTTTCCCTCGCCGATCCTTTCCACATATCCTGAATCCCAATAGAAATCCGCCTCATGGGTCGATATCACGAAAACATTGTCTGTATCATAGAATATCTCCTCTGTCCCATTCCCGTGATGGGCATCGAGATCGATCACGGCGGTCCTCTTCCCTACCGCCGCAACAGCAACGGCGACATTATTGAAATAGCAGAATCCGCCGATGCGGTTCCTGCCTGCGTGGTGACCCGGGGGCCGGGTGAGGGCCACGGACGGCTCGCCACCTGCGGCGATCTCGACTGCTTTTACAGCCACAGCAGCGGATATCTTGGCCAGCTCGTAGGTGTTCTCATGTATGAACGTGTCCGGGTCGACGGGATAGTCGCCTCCCATCTTCACCCTCTCCACGTGCTCCTCCGTATGCACTCGGAGGAGGGCTTCCTCGGGCAGACGGTCTGGGCCCACCACATTCTTCCAGAGACCCTCCTTCTCCAGCTTTTTCCTTAAGGTCTTGAGCCTCAGAGGAGACTCAGGATGGTCGGGCCATTGGCTGTGCTCCAATAACTTTTCACTGTAAACTATGGCCATTGGTGCGTCTTTGGATGGGAAGGTAGCAGTTGTTATTAAACCCTATCACGTAATTCCATCGAAAAGGTGAGACACCATGAAAGGCTCTAGAGCACTGCTGAAGATGCTTGAGGACAGAGGCGTCGGTACTATCTTCGGATACCCCGGGGGTACCGTCATACCGATCTACAACGAAATGTTGGATTCCTCCATCAGGCACGTACTAGTGCGCCACGAGCAGTGTGCAGCTCACATGGCCGACGGGTATTCCAGAGCGTCGGGGAGAACCGGGGTCTGCCTTGCCACAAGCGGCCCGGGAACAACGAACCTTGTCACCGGCGTCGGAACCGCGTTCGCCGATTCAATACCCATGATGGTCCTTACAGGCCAGGTCGCCACAGGCAATCTCGGCATGGGAGCATTCCAGGAAGTTGATGCATTCAGCCTCATGATGCCTGTCACGAAATACAATTACAGGGTCCTGGATCTGAATCTGCTTCCCAGCGTCATAAGCGAAGGGTGGAAGGTCACCCGGCTCGGAAGGCCGGGCCCGGTCCACGTCGATCTTCCCATCGATGCGATGAACTCGCAGATAGACGAGTCGCTGCTGACCCAGATACGGGAACCCAGACCTGTTCAGATAGACACGTCCGGCATACCCACCGCGATCCAGTGGATAAAAGAGGCAAAGAGGCCGATCATCCTTGCTGGAGGGGGCATAATAGGCTCCGATTCATCCGAGGATATGGTCAGACTCGCCGAGAGGATCGGCGCCGGGGTTCTGACTCCTCTCATGGGAATGGGCAGCATACCATACGACCATCCCCTTGCCATGGGATCCCTGGGCATGCACGGGAGACGCTCCGCGCTGAGCGCTATGAAGGAGGCGGACCTCATAATAGCCGCAGGCACCAAGTTCTCCGACAGGACCTACAGTCCCCACACACGTCCGGGCAACGGATCCAGGATCATACACATAGACCTGGACAGCACGGAATTCAACAAGCATGGGCTGACATCGATCAACATAAAGGCTGATGTCGGGGACGTCCTGAGGACTTTCCTCTACGGTCTCGAGGGCTTCACTCCCGATCCTGCATGGACTATGAGGCTGACTTCCTTCAAGTCCAAATGCTGTTGCGACTTCGATTATGACGGCGTCCCGATAAAACCGCAGAAGGTCATGCGTGAGATCAACAAGCTGATCGATGACGAGACCATCGTTACAACTGACGTCGGTCAGAATCAGATGTGGGCCATGCATTGCCTGAACATCAAAAGACCCAGACAGATGATATCCTCCGGAGGATTCGGTACTATGGGCTTCGGTCTTCCATCCGCGATAGGCGCCAAAGCAGCCTGCCCGGACAAGAAGGTCCTAACAGTCACAGGTGACGGGGGCCTGCTTATGGTCGTCCAGGAGCTGGCCACGGCCATACAGGAGGATCTCCCCGTGACGATATGCCTGATGAACAACGGATGGCTTGGCATGGTCAGGCAGTGGCAGAAGCTTTTCTGGAGCAAGAGATACTCCGCGACAAAGCTCTACGACTCTAACCCAGACTTCGTCAAGCTGGCCGAGGCCTTCGGCGCCAACGGGATAAGGATTGAAAGACCCAGTGAGATAGGCGATGCCCTCAAGAGGAGCATGAATAGTGGGGAGACCTGCCTGATAGACATCCATACCGACCCCGAAGAGGATGTTCTTCCCATGCTGCCCCCCGACCCGGCCATTCCCATGGTCAAAGGACGCTGCCCCTACTGAGGACGTTATCCTTATACCCAAGGAAGGAATAGCCCAAAGCAAAGGAGAGGCGCAACGATGAAGATCTATCACGATGCGGATGTTGATTTAGGCATACTCAAAGGAAAGAAGATAGCTGTTCTCGGATACGGGGCGCAGGGAAGGGCTCAGGCCCTCTGCTTCCACGATTCCGGTCTGGATGTCACAGTGGGCGCCAGGAAGGACGGCAGATCCTGGAACAGGGTAAAGGAGGACGGCCTTAAGGTCGCAGAGATACCGGATGCCGTGAAGGGAGCGGATGTCGTGATGATGCTTCTGCCGGACGAAGTCCAGCCTGACATATACAAAGAGATGGTCAAGCCGAACCTCAAAGCGGGCGCTGCCCTGGAATTCGCCCACGGATTCGCGATAACATATGAGCTCATAGTACCGCCCGAGAACGTGGACGTCATTATGATGGCTCCAAAGGCCCCGGGCGACATGGAAAGGCTCATGTTCCTCGAGGGTTTCGGCGTACCTGCCCTGGTGTGCGTTCACCAGGACATCACCGGTAACGCCAAGAAAATAGCTCTGGCACTTGCAAAGGGCCTTGGGTCCACTAGGGCCGGCGTGTTCGAGACCACTTTCGACAATGAGACCAAGACCGACCTGTTCGGTGAGCAGGCTGTCCTCTGTGGAGGCCTCACTGCGATGATCAAGGCCGGGTTCGACACCTTGGTGGATGCGGGATACCCGCCCGAGATGGCATATTTTGAGGTCCTCCACGAAACAAAGCTCATAGTCGACCTGATCAACATGGGCGGCTTCGAGCACATGTGGTACGTGGTATCCAACACCGCCGAGTACGGTGGACTTACCAGAAGGGACAGGGTCATAACCGAGGAGTCGAAGAAGGGCATGAAATCCATTCTGGATGACATAGAGTCCGGTAAGTTCAAGGATGAATGGCGTGCTGAATGGAAGGCCGGCCTCAAGAACCTCAAGAAAATGGAGAAGGACGAATCCGAGCTCCAGCTCGAGGTCGTGGGCAGGGACATAAGAAAGCTCTTCGAAAGGAAGAAGAAAGCGTGAACGCCGTAACCTTCCGGACCAGGATCGGGGAGTACAGGGGAGAGTTGACGAGGTCAGCCTTCACTGATGCCTTATGGCTATCTCTCCCCGTATCCTCTGTCATAAACATGCTGGGCTCCGAGATATACTTCGAAGTCCCCACGGAGGTGGAGGTGGAAGGGAGCAAGGTAACCATCCTCGACAAAGGAGACATAGCGTTCTGGCCCGAGGCCGGTGCTGTTTGCCTCTTCTTCGGGCCGACTCCCCTCAGCGGTAGGGACGGAAGGCCTGTCTCCCCTTATCCTGTAGTGAGGATAGGCAAGCTCATTGGGGATATCGACTCCCTGGCTGACGTCGGGGACCGCACCAAGATAACAGTGGAAGCGGCCTTCTGATCACCTTATGATGGTGATGCTGCTATCAAAATCCGTGAGCCTGCGGCATCCGTTCTCTGTAACCAGCACGGTATCCTCTATTCTTATCCCGCCCACACCGCTGATGTATATCCCCGGCTCGGCAGAAACGACGTTGCCTGCTCTCAATATGTTCTCCGATCTGGGAGATAGGCTTATGGGCTCATGAACATCCATTCCGATCCCGTGACCGAATGAGTGTATGAACATGCCTCTGAACTCCGAGGCCTCTATTACATCTCTGGCTGCCGCATCCGGATCCTTCGCCTGTACGCCATCCTTTATCTCCTCTATGCCTGCGCGCTGAGCCTCCAGGACCACCTCATAAGCCCTGAGCAGTCTTGGGTCCGGATCTTCCAGGAAGACGGTCCTGGTGAGATCCGAGCAGTACATATTCTTCTTGGCCCCGAAATCGAAAAGAGCCACATCCCCTTTCTTCAAACGGTAGCCTGTCGGTTTGTGATGGGGCTCCGCGGACGCAGGACCGAAGGCCGCTATGGTCTCAAAGGCGTTGCCTGAGGCGCCCAACTCCCTCATCCTTGAATCCAATCGTGCCGCGACTTCTTCCTCTGAGACCTTCTCCCGCAGCATCCCTGGGATCTCCGAGGCGACCTTTGAGGATATCACGCATGCAGATTCTATCCTGGAGATCTCCTCCCTGTCCTTGATGGACCTGACCTCCCCTAGAGCCTGAGATATGTTGCTGATCTCTGCGCCTTCTCCCATTTTTGAGATGTAGGCGAACATGGAATGGACTGTGGTATCGAAGGGGACCCCTATTCGTCTGGCACTTCCGATCGCTTTCTTAACGGCATCGTCCCTTTCCCTACCTGTAGAATAGACCGTGACGTCGCCCCGGGATCTCTTGGCAGCCTCCTCCTCCAACTTGCTGACTATCACATGCAGGCCCCGGTCACGGGAGATGACGGCGATAGACCCCTCGAATGTCCCGGAGTCCAAACCTGTCAGGTACCAGAATGCCGAATCAAGGAAGGGCTCTGTGCCGTTTGAGATAACTACAGCATCTGTCCCGGCCGCTTCGATAAGCCTCTCGGCTCGGGTGGGTTCCATACCGGCTTCAACGCAAAGCTGGCTGAAATATCTTTGCAGAGCTCAGATTCCTATCCACTCATTCCTTATTATCCGTTTGAGCGCGGATATCGCGGACAGGGACGCAAGGTATGAGGTCCTCGGATTGTCCGGAGAAGGAACATTGAACGTCTGGCACTCTGCCCTCCCGAAGGCACCGCTGATGATCAGATCATGATTGTTGCTCTTCACTTCGGGATCCAGTATTATGGTCACCGTCGTTCTGTCGAATCCTACTCCCAGAAGACTGACCGTAGCTGCCACGTTGATGTTCCTGGGGAAAATCTGGACAGCTTCCCTTGCCGGACCGCTGTAGAGAATGGTCCTCTCAGTAATCTTGCTGGTATCTATGCCTTTCTTCTCAAGATACTCTATGTTCGCAAGGGCCTTGGGATTCTTTGTGGACCTCAGCTCCACAGTTGTAAGCTCGTCCATGGATGCGGATCTGAGGGCATCCGTACCTGTCAATGCGCCGGACGGTATGAATATACGGGCACCGCTGTTCTTGGCCCTTTCGAATATCTGATTCCTGAACTCATCGTCCACCAGAGCCCCCACGGACATTACCATTACGTCAACGCCCCGGCCTACGGACTTGGTCAATATGTCCTTGGCCGCATTCTGAGAAGCGGCCTCTATCACCAGGTCACAATGGTAGAGCTCGTCCTCCACGG
>DAXF01000058.1:16934-17141 GCA_002506255.1 Methanomassiliicoccaceae archaeon UBA367 | reverse complement strand
TGAAGCTCCGACGGCGTTCTCTTCCCTTCCTTGAGATATTGGAGAGCCCGCATGTGCACTGCATCCCTTCCAGTGACAACCGTGCCGCTTATGTAGACAAGATCGCCGATCTTCAAGGATCTAACTCTTTCTTCCGATAATGGGGAGCTGAGGATCAAGGCTTCGCCCCCTGGAAATACTCGGTGGTCCCGTCCGGATACATCCTGA
>DAXF01000058.1:10247-16766 GCA_002506255.1 Methanomassiliicoccaceae archaeon UBA367 | reverse complement strand
TCCGGATACATCCTGACGGACGCACGCCTCGTGGCCCAGCACCCGACCGCCACAGCTACGGGAAGGCTCGCCGTGTGGCAGTGGGCCTTCCTTATCCTGACCGCCAGCACTGTCGTGTCCCCGCCAAGCCCCATCGGGCCCAGGCCGCTGGAGTTGAGTTTCACGAAGAGCTCCTCCTCCATCTTGGCAAGCTTCTTGTCCGGATTATCTGAATCTATCGGGAACAGAAGCGCCTCTTTCGCCATCTCGATGCATGTTTCCGCAGTGCCCCCTATCCCCACACCGACGACCGTCGGTGGGCAGGGTCTTCCGCCTGCGTCAAGTACGGCATTGACCACGAAATCCCTTATGCCTTTCTCCCCTTCAGAGGGATTCAGCATCGCCAGCTTCGTCATGTTCTCCGACCCGGCCCCTTTGGGCATCACAGTTATCTGCAGAAAATCATCATCCGTCGGATGGTATCGTATTATCGGCATGCCTTCACCAAGATTGTCGCCGTGGTTCTCCCGTGTGAGGGGGTCCACTGTGTTGGGCCTCAGAGGGATCTCCGCGGTTGCCCTGCGCAGACCCTCAACTATCCTTCCCGCAACAGAACCGTCAAATGCGCCCGATACGTAGAATACGGGAACCCCGGTATCCTGGCACATGGGCCTTCCCGTATTCTCCGCCTCCTTGACATTGTCCATTATGGCTCCAAGCTGAGTATAGGCAACGGAATTGCTCTCCCATCCCGCTGCAGCCTCCAGGGCCCATCCGATATCCGATGGGAGCTTCGTGTTCGCTATCCGCAATATCCTGACGACTGCGTCCTCCACGCTCTCGGGCATTCTGATCATGGTAACCTAATCCGTTGCGTATATGAAAAACAACACGGTTTCAGGGGATGTAAAGGATCTCCCCGTCCAAGTCCACGAACCTGACGGTCTCCCCTATCTCCTCGCCTTTCGGAGTTATGATCATTATGGTCTCATAGGTGACCGGGTGAAGTATCTCCGCCTCCCCGTCCTTCGAGAAGACCACCGTGGCGGTTCCCAGGTCTGCCCTCTTCTTGAACACCCTGACCCTTACCATATCGGCTCTGGGCACGAAAACGGATTTGAATCCCTGAAGAGCAAGCAGCTTACCGCCGCTCTTGCTGATGTATGTGAGCTTGTACAGCTTACCGTCGAAGGTCACCGCATCCCCGACCCTGTGCTCGGGAAGGCGAACAAGGAATGTCACCCTGTGGGTCTCCGACCCGTCTGCTGCCTGCCCCACCAGCGAGAATGATTCCTTCGTTTCCGCGCCGTAGCGGTCCGCCAGATCCCTGGAGATGTTCTTCCCCAGAGCTATGGACGACAGCTTGATGTCTATGCCTCCGGTAACCTCGGACACGCTGGTGATAAAGAGCCTCCTGTCGGTCTTGGACTGCCCTTCCACGTCGTTCCTGACCCTTCTGACGACCTCATCCCTAAGGCTGTCCTCCAGTGCCCCGTCGCTTCTTATCTGCAATATCGCCTCGTAATAGTTACCCAGCTGTCTGGAGCACCTTTTGCACACGGTGTTCTTCAGCCTTACCAGGGTGTCAGCCTCTGCACAGACCTCGGTGCCCCGTATATCCAGGTCCGCCTCCATCTCCACCTTGTAGGTCTTCTGGTCCTGCTTGGTGATCCTCGTGCCGACGCTAAGGACCCTGGCCTCCTTTATGACCGAGAGCTTTGCCAGTGCCGCCTCCTCAACGGCTTCCGAGGGTTCCTTCTCCACCCAGGTCTTGTTCAGGCCGTACTCCTCGCAATTTGTACATATCTGCAGGTCCACATGATGTGGCAGCTTGACCAGGGGCTTGTCCCTGACGAAGCATTCCACGCAGGCCCCGTCAACGGTCTTGTCTGTCTCCTTGCCGCACTCAACACAGAACATCAAAGTTTCACCGCCTGTGCATGCTTTATGCCGTCTATGATCAGGATGCATTCCGGGTCCACAAGACCCTGCTCCACTGCAACGGACACGGCCCTCTCCCCGACAAGATTGATCACGGACACGGACTTCAGCCTCTCGACCAGTGTCTCTTCGGAGACCAGTTCCCCCATGTAGAACTCCTTGGAGACCTTCAGTCTCATCCTGCCCTCTCTGAACTCCTTTCCAACCAGATCCTCGTCGCAGGCGGCCAGGAGCATGTCCTCTTTACCGGCGTGTATTCGTACTGCTATCATATCAATCCATCAATGCGTATTTGTCTTCGGAAGGATTGTAGATCTCGCCGGAGTTCCTGAGCTTCTTCAGCAGCTCTTTCACCGTGTGACCGGAGATCCCGTCCTTGCTCACCAGGGAGATTATCTCGCTCTCCGAGATCCCGTTCTTGCCCGATGCTATGATTATGTCGCGCACCGTTCTCACTCCGCTCCTGTCCTTCTTGGTGAAATCAGATGCCATCCTGTCTATCTCGAATGTTCCGTCGGTATTGGCCGCGATCTTCCCCAAGTAATAGCGTACCATCTCTATCGCTCTCAAGGCGTCCTTGGGCTCCACCCTGGGGCTGAGCCTGGCTCGGGCGGATGCCTCCGAAAGACGGACATATGCCTCCAGTTGCCTGGCGGTTATCGGAACTGAAGCGTTATTCCCGCTTCCCATCTTCCTTATCGAAAGGTAATCCTGCTCTATCAGCTCCTGGGCGCTCTTGGTCATCACAGGGATTATCTTCTTGGAATACGCCACGTACTTACGGATTATCTCCTCGGAGTAGACCGGCCTTATATCGTCGGTCTCCGCCAGTATGCTCTTCGACTCCTCGCTCTCCGTGTCGCCGCGCATCCTGACCTGCCCTCTGCGGTGGGCGTTGAGTATGTGGCCCGTTATGTCCCGGTCCCTCTTCTCCTCCGGTTTGTCCGTCATTACGAATATTAGGTCGAAACGGGACATGAGAGCAGGAGGCAGATCGATCTGACCGGCTATCTTCTCATCCTCATCGAATCTGCCGTACTTCGGGTTCGCGGCAGCGAGCATCGAGCATCTGCATTGAAGTGTCGCGGTTATACCGGCCTTGGCCACCGATATCCTCTGGGATTCCATCGCCTCGTGGAGTGACGACCTGTCCTGCGCACTCATCTTGTCCAATTCATCGATGCAGGCCAGACCCTTGTCTGCAAGGACCAGGGCACCGGCCTCCAGTGTCCATCTGCCGTCACCGAAGTCGTCCTTGACTGCTGCTGCGGTGTTGTGTATCATGAACCCGGAACCGACGAAGGAATGGGACTGGTCCACCGTGAGGTCATAAACGTAATCAGGGAGACCTTCGGTGAGAACCTCAGCGGAAACGATGGGCGAGAAACGCATGTTCTGGTCCACGGTCGCGACCATGTCCTTCGTGGAGAGGGTGCAGGCCTCGAACCAGTCGAATCTGCCGTCCTTCATGGCCTGCAGCTTCGTCTCCGGCGTTAGCACGAGCACATTCCCGTTGCCCGCGGTCAGTTTTACCAGGCTTTCCGGGGTCTTGATCTTCCATACGTATGATATGGGATGATATCTCAAAGAGCCTACCTGGGACATCGAGAAGACCTTTGCGCCGTCAGTCCTCTGCCTGAATATCCCGGGCCTGTATTCCTCGGGACTATCCATCCTGGCCTCCACGAAGTCCTCTATCCTCTCCTTGGAACCTTCCAGGAACAGGAGGGTGTCCCCTTTCACACATAGACCGGCAGCGGATGCGGACTTACCCGATGCATATATCCCTCTGGGAGCCAGATTGCTCATGTATCTCAGCAGCTGGGACTTCGCGACTCCGGGATCCCCCACCATCAGTATGTGTATGTCCCCCCTCATGACCGTGCCGTCGTCCATCTCCTTGTGGGAGCCCCCGAAGAGCTGGAGCGCCACCGCCTCCTTCTCCTTCTCGAGCCCGTAGATGGTCGGGGATATGGACTTGATTATCTCTTCCATCAGATTGGGGGTCTGGGACATCTCCTTTATCCTGACCTCGTCCTCCGCGGTTATCTCTATTTCCTCATACTCGTGCTGGTCGAACTCCAGGGACTGCACGTCCATGAATATGTCAAAGACCGTGGATTTGTCCCTCTCCGTCTTCTGGGACGATCTTATGATCCCGTTCAGCGTCACCCTGTTCCCGGGCGTCACGAAACCTGCTATATCATCTTCAACGAATCCGGCCAGCCTCTCCGGCTGTGCACCTCCCCTGAGGCCCTCCGGGTTCTCCTGTATCTCTATCTTCTGAGTGTCGATATACTCAGAGCGCGCGTCATCCAATATGAATCTCAGAGCGGATCTGTTGCACGCATCGTTAACGCACATCACCGGTTCCCTCTGAAGCATGCCCCGTTGCTTTATCCTGATCTCAGAATCACATTTCACGCACCTGTAAAGGGCTGTGGTCATCCTCGGCTTGGGCAGCGTCGCCTTCCTGACAAGACCGGTCACGGCCACCATCTTGCCCAGGTGCTTCGCCCTTATCTGACGAACCTCGACGTGGGCATACTTAGGAAGATTCCTTATCCTGAGGTTTATCTCGTCCGCTGGGTCCCAAGAAGGTGGGAGCATCTTCGCTAGAACCTTCTCTCCGAGATCCAAGGACGCATCCGGATTCTCCAGCATGAATATGCCCAGGTCAGGATTGAGTGAATTTATATCGGAATAATCAACGAATATGCTCCTCTTCGCAGGATAATTCGCCTGAACATCGGATAGCATGAGCCTGTACTCATCCTTGAACAGGATCTCCTCCCATCCTGCCGTCACGTCGTTATCCTGGAATTTAGCAGCCATCTCTACCTCTTCACTGTCCTTATAACCGGAACATTACACCATAGTGCCCGTTCTTCTAAAGAAGTATCGGTTGGGCTCAATAAAAATAGGATACGGGGGTCTCCCCCCGCTAAGATGTTTACGGGCGCCTCATGAAGAAGATCGTTCCGGCTATCACCGCAACAACCGCTGCTCCTCCGACCCCAACGTACAGCATCGTGTTGTTCGCGGAAACCTCTGTTGCCGCGGCGTTGCTGGCTGCCGGATCGACATCGGACTTCACAATCAGATACTCTGAGAGGTGGTTGACACTGAACGTGGCCATTCCCTCAGAGGCCCTGCCGTAGGACCTGAGAACTATGTCGTCGTCAACAACCTCATAGACGGCGAAAAGCCCGTTCCCGAAGTCACTGCCGACCGGGTAGGAAACCTGGGTATCGTCGGGCATGACCCCTGATCCTGCGAAGCTCAGGAGCACCATCTTCCTATCCCCGAAGACCTCCGTGGCCTCAGAAGGCAGTTCTAAGCTCTCCACCTTCAGCTTGAGATTCTGGGCGTTGTACGAATCGAAGTCGAAGTACCACTTGCATACAAGGACATCGTCTTCGTAGAAATCCACATACCTCTCGCCGACAAGTACGTCCGCCGAACCGAAGGCATAGTCGTCATCATCGATCCTCTGGTATATCGGATCGACCGTGGAGCCCAGATACCCCGGGTCGTCGGTCTTGTCATCGGCGATCACGGGTATCAGCATCAGATCGTGGGTTATGGTCGTTTTCTCAGTGACCAATTCGCTCATCTGCTCGCTGGAGGTCCAAGGTATCCATCCAACCACTATCTTGCCCTCCAGACTAAGCTGGGGGAAGGATGATTCAGGGATCTTCTTTCCGTTGGTTATGGTCATCTGGCTCAGCTTCTTCATATCTTGGTCGAGGAATATCACCTTGGAAACAGTGTCGAGCTCGCCCGGCATGCTTTTCCTTATGGAGTTCACCGCTCCAGATATTGCGCTCTTGCCATCGCTGTCCAGGATGACGGAGCCGCCGATCAGAAGCCCGAAGACTGTGGGCGCTGTCTTGTCGGCTACAGGATATGTCATCGTATCGCCATCGAAGGATATCGTGTATTCTCCGGCCTCCGCATCATATTCCATATAGACGTCCAATCCTCCGTTGAATCCCATTTCCACTCTGTCATCCTCTACGCCGATCTCGAAATAATCTGGCGTATCAGAGGAGTCCGAATCATCATGGAAGTTCGCCCAAGAGTCTGTCATTGTGTAACCGGTGCCGGTGCTGAACTCTGCGGGCAGAGTGCCTGTGAACATCGTAAATCCTCCGACCGCGTTACCGTATGTCTCAGCAGAGGCTGTGACCGACATATGCTGATACACCAGACATCTGGGGTCTGAATAGGATATAATCGTCTTATCGTCGATATCGGTCTCCACTCCGATTTTGGGCATTATGGAGTCCGCGGAGGTCTCCGAGAAGACTATCTCCATGGATGCGGAGACATTTGCCCTTATCCCGTAGGTCTGGGTCTCCCCCGGATATGATATCATGATACCCGGGTCCCCATCGATCAGGGTGATGGCCAGCTTCGCATTGCTGGAAAGGTTAAGGTCTATTCCGGCCTTCATATCGAGGAGATAGGCACTGACCTCGAAATCGGAGTTATCAGTCTTGGTCATGTACATATAACCGCCGACTGTGAAGGCCATGGTCAAACTGAGCTTCGCCCAGATGCTCTCATCCTCCAGCATGGACGGCAGGAAGCCGC
>DAXF01000058.1:9075-10009 GCA_002506255.1 Methanomassiliicoccaceae archaeon UBA367 | reverse complement strand
TGCTCCAGATCGTCCATGGAATAGGTTCCTTCGAACGGCCTCTCTGCAAGGGACATATCCATAGAGATCTCCATCTTGGCAGCAGCATCGACCTTGACCACATAGTCTGCCTCTTTCTTCTGTATCAGCTCCATCATCCCGTAAAGGGACGCAGAGCCGGAAATGTCAATGCCCAGCTTCTCCTCCATGAATTCGAGAACCGCGAAGGTGTTGTACTGGGTCAGCAGTATCTCCTCGCTTTCGGATATGATTCCGTCTTCATCCAGATCCGGTGCCGTCTGGACCAGGAGGGGGTCGCCCAGCGTCAGGAAGTTCTCGATTCTTTCGTCATCTATCTTGTAATCTTCTCCTCCATCCAAAGCGAAGATCCGAATCATATCCTCATAGGACATGTTCCCGCCTATGCCTACCGCATCGCCGACTTCAAGCAGATTATCTGTGGTTGGGATATCAGCATCGTCCGATACGGGCGAGAACACAATCCCAAGAACAGAAGCCAGCATCAGGGTGGCAATTGCGAACGGCAATACTTTCCCTTTATTCATTTTGAATCACCTTATGGCGCGTGTCAAACACTGCCACGACAAGCTTCTACTTATGTGTATTAAAATCTTCCATACAGGGTCACGGAAATGCAGATAGATAGACTGATTTGGGTCTTTGGCTTTCAGAATACTGCGGCCAGCATATTCAGGACGTCTTTTCAGCCGTCATTACGAACAGGAACAAACCTGCATTCGTCGTCCACCCACCAGACCCATCCACCCATTTCGACAGAGACCTCTCCTTTCAAATATCCCAGGGATCTCATTTTCATCAGAGATTTCACCAGGTCGTCAGGACATCTGTAATCGAAGAGCTCGTAAAGTCTCGTTTCGACTTCCCTCGTGGGGATCTTGTCCTCGCCGAAGATGAGCCAAACATATTCGACGAA
>DAXF01000058.1:5794-8938 GCA_002506255.1 Methanomassiliicoccaceae archaeon UBA367 | reverse complement strand
ATCTTGTCCTCGCCGAAGATGAGCCAAACATATTCGACGAAAGCGGGCTGCATGATAGCTCTGTAGAATCGCCCTCCCTAAAGATATATCGGCTGGTATGCCGGGCGCTGTACACATTTTTTAAATACCCAATATGATAACATTATCATGGCTCAAGAAGACTACAATCGGCCTATTCTGCTTACGATAATAGCTATACTTTCTATCATATTTGGTATAATAACCATCCTGTTAGGCGTTCTCATGCTTATCGGCAGCGCCGTGATCTCCACCGCGGAGCTCGAAGCGGGGCTCTTCGCAGGTGCAGGTTCCGCTGTCGTCCTGATCATGGGGATACTGTTCACAGTTGTCGGCTTCGGTCTAATGTCAGGCAAGAGCTGGGCATGGTGGCTTTCGATAATAGTGATGGTATTGAACCTCATACTGGGGCTGTTGACATTGGATATCATATCAATAGTCATCGCGGCCCTGATACTGATCTACCTGACTAGACCTAACACGAAGGGTTGGTTCGGGATCGGATCATAAGATAGAATCCAGATACTCGCTCTGGACTCGGACCACTCCCTGGCTGTCCGCAGCCTTGGAGTAGTCCGAGAGAAGGTTACCGTTCAACCGCATGAACTCGGGTGCCCAATTGAATCGCCCCATGAAAGAGGATGCCTGCTCTTCCTCGCCGAGGATCACAAGAGCAGCGAGAACGGCCTCTGCACTGTTGAGCTCCATCGGCCTCCCCCAATTGATCGGATTAGATGCAAGAAGGTACGGGAGCCCTCTTTCCTCCGCACCTCTGACACGGGGGAATCCGTCTATGTTCGTCCAGGTAAGATCCATGACCACCAGGCCCTTCCTTGCACTGTAAGCGTCAGCGGGAGAGAGGGCCTTCTCGGCAAAAGGAGAGAGCACCACTGCACCCTTAGGTATGGCAGAAAGGGTCTTCGCCTCTTTGGCCAGACCGAACTTCACCATTCTCTTGGCCGTGCACTTCTTGGGATCGCACTGCCCTTTATCGTAAACAAATACAGGTATCATCTGGCCAGTTCTTCCAGTTTATCCGGATCGGAGAAGGTCTCGTGAACCCACATACGAACGCTCTCGACAAAGGAGGAGATCATCTGTGCAAGTTCCAGGTCATCCGTTGCGCCTTTGTAACTGTCCTCTCTCCTGAACGCTTTCAATATCTGCTTGGCATCCCAGGGCATTACATCCTTCAGCAGATTGTACGTGCTCTCCTCGAGGAAAACGATGTAATCTGGTTTCTTGGGAAGACCGGGGAAGTCAAAGTCCTTAGACCTCTGCCTCCTCATGTCGTACCCTGCCTGGTACATCACAGATATGAGCTCGCAGTTGATGTAATCCTTCTTGGGCCCGGCACTGAATGCCTCATACATATCGCCGTACTCCTCCCGAAGGAAGTGCTCGGCGATCTGGGACTGCAGATCGTTGACCTCATCAACGAATATTATCTTGAGTTTCTTGGATGTCTTCCTGCGCGCCATCTGTATCAGCCCCTGATGCTCCTCGACCGTTAAACGTTTTCTGATGCGCTTCAAGGGCATCTACAATATATTAATCAATTAATTTATTTTAATATATAATAATATAATCAATATCCCCCATACCAAGAATAATTTAACTGGTATGGACAATGTGGTCGCGCCACGATGATGATCGTTTTCGAGCTGATCTTTGATGATAGACGGGCGAGCTGAGTGGCGTTCTTTCAATAGATGTAAATAAACCGCTTCAGATTAACAGAATATGGCAGTGCTCCAGTTGGCATTGGATCTTATGCAGACCGGCAGGGCGGTCCCCATCGCCAGGGAATCCGTTGCAGGAGGAGCGGACTGGCTGGAGGTCGGTACACCTCTGATAAAGAGCGAGGGTGCCGAGTCCATACGCACGTTGCGCAGGGAATTCCCCGGAGTCAAGATCGTAGCAGACACGAAAACCATGGATGTGGGTTCCCTGGAGGTTGAAATAGTCGCTAAGGCCGGAGCCGATATAGTCACAGTGCTGGGTCTTTCAGATGATTCCACGATAGAAGAGGCTGTTTCGGCCGCCAGGAAATACGGCGCAGAGATCATGGTGGATATGATCAATGTCCCGGACAAGGTCCGGAAATCGAAGGAGGTAGAGGCCATGGGAGTCTCCTATGTCTGCCTTCACATGGGCATAGACCAGCAGATGAGAGGCGAGGATCCGCCCATCGATATTCTGAAAAGGATAGTCTCCGAGACATCGCTGCCTGTTGCGGTGGCGGGAGGCATAACCGCCGAGACCGCCGGAATGTACGTGGAAGCGGGAGCCAGTGTAATAATCGTAGGCGGCGGTATAATGAAAACGGCAGATATAACGGCTGCCACTGCCGCGGTCAAGGCCGCCATGAGCGGCGCGATAATTGATACGGGCCTTTCGAAGAAATACGGGGAGGACGAGCTCTTCAAGGCTTTCTCAAAGGTCTCGACGTGCAATATATCCGACGCCTTCCACAAGCGCGGCGTCATGATCGGTATAACGCCCAGGATAGTGTCCGGGCAGAGGATGGCAGGACGGGCCCTGACCGTCCAAACGGTGAACGGTGACTGGGCCAAGCCGGTGGAAGCAATAGACAGAGCACAGAAAGGCGACGTGATCGTAATAGATGCGGGCGGGTCACCTGTTGCTGTATGGGGCGAGCTCGCCAGCCACTCCGCCGTGATGATGGGGGTTGCCGGCGTCGTGATCGACGGCGCCATACGCGATATCGACGATATCAAGGCCATGAGCTTCCCCGCTTTCTCAAGATCCGTGGCGCCAAACGCCGGGGAGCCCAAAGGCTACGGTGGGATCGGGATGGAGATATCTGTCGGTGGCCAGATGATCAGGACCGGGGACTGGATAATCGGGGATGAAAGCGGCATAGTGGTCGTTCCGAAAGAGAAGGCGGTAGAGGTCGCCAACCGGGCACTGGACGTTCATGAGAGGGAGAACCGTACCCGCGAGGAGATAACCCGCGGTTCCACTCTCTCAAAAGTCAACGAGCTCTCGAAATGGGAGCCGGTGCGCTGATCACAGACCCATCTTGTCAGCCATCTTGTTGAGCCTGTCTATGCGGTCGTCTAGAGGCGGGTGGGTACTGAATATGCTGCCTAATCCCCCTCC
>DAXF01000058.1:3425-5546 GCA_002506255.1 Methanomassiliicoccaceae archaeon UBA367 | reverse complement strand
GAGTCACCTTTCAGGCGCGTGAGCGCTCTGGCAAGCGCGCGGGGATCGTTTATGATCTCTGCGCCGGAAGCATCAGCCAGATACTCCCTTTTCCGGGATATGCTCATCTGTATCATCAGAGCGGCGAAAGGCACCGTGATGCTGGCTACCAGAGCCACGATGACTGCGCCGGAATTCCTCCTGTCACCGAACATGGTGGCATAGAAGACGAACCTGGACACATACGTAAGCAGGATTGATATGGCGGATGCCACAGACATCACCAGTATATCCCGGTTCCTAACATGGGACATCTCATGTGCCAGTACTCCGCGTATTTCGTCCTCCGGCATGAATCTGAGAAGACCTCTCGTAACTACAACAGCAGAATTCTTCGGGTTCCTGCCGGTAGCGAAGGCATTCATCTGCATGGACTCCACGACTCCTACCTCAGGCATAGGGAGGTCCGCTCTCATGGAAACGTCCCGGACAAGCGCATATAATCTGGGCTCCTGGTCCTCAGTTACTATCTTTGCCCCATTGGCAGCAAGTGCCAGCTTCTTCGACCAGAAATAGGTGGCAAAGCACATCATAAGAGCTATGGCGGACAGTATCGCCAAGAAGAAGACGGAAAAGGCATCCATAACCCACATCAACAGCCATCCTAAGGCCATCAGCAGCGCTGTCAGATAGACGAACATCGCAGCGGTCCTAAGTCTCCAGAACATCATTTGCCTCCCGGAACAGGATTATGAACCATGGTGTTTAGAATTTTCGGGCGACAGATCGAATTTGATCTCTGTTCCTACATATAGATCAGAAACGGCACGGAGACCGAATCTGGTACGCAGCTTGGTCATTCCGTTCGGTTCTGTGCAGTGGCCCGTGTAAATGTGCGGTGATCCCCTGGATTCCAGATCGTCCATGGTTCTTCCTATCCTGTGACGACCGGACCCGGACAGATGCAGCCCGCCCACTATCGATGTGGGTTGCTTGCCGAACATGTCCTCCACCTGGTCCATGCGCTGACCCACACCGTCGTGGCAACAGCCGCATATCAGGACCGGCCCTCTTTTGGTCAGAAGCACAGCAGAGCACTCGCTGTGCTCCCCGGAGATCTGGGGAGCTATGTAGAGATGCTCGCTGAGACGCACCCAGCCTTCCACATGCTCATGGGCTATCTTGGTAAGGCCTTTGAACACGGGGCTTCCTCTGATCCCGGCCCTCGTTTCAAAGGTCTTCTGGTCAGAGAAGACCTTCAGATACTCTGTTCTGGAATCATTGAGCTTCCTGAGGCCGCCGATATGGTCACTGTGGCCGTGGGAGAGTATCACACGTTCTATTTTCTCCGGGGCCACCTTAAGGACCTTCATGTTGTTCGTCAGGTATCTTCCACGAAGGCCGGTATCGAACATCGTCTGCTCCCCGTCTACATTTATGAGCAGGGAGAACCCCCTGGCACCAATCAAAGGAGTGCCCTCTACGGCGCCTTCGTCATAAAGACAGAGAATCGTGGCCTTCATAAAATGAGTCATCAGCAATTAAATAGAAAATCCTATCTGAAATCGTACAACCTTTGAGGTATTTCGCCGCATATCCTGTGAACATCCTCATCGCTCATCTCCCCGGATGCCGTCATGGCCTTGATCCTCTTGGGGACTGTGTTTATGGACATGACAGCAGAAGGATTCCCGGGATCATCTATATAATCCGTCTCTAGCATGAATCTGTTGCCCTTAGCCAGTGCCTCTCGCGTTGCAACCCTTGAAGCAGGTATAGAGGGCATTATTCCCAATGTCTCCGACTCTGTGACCAACGACCTGGAGGAATGCTTTATGACCCTGCCCGGGTCCAAACCGGCGGAATCCGCCATCCTTCTGAGGTCCCCGTAAGTGTTCGATTCCGACTCAGAATGGATAATCACCGGACATCCGATATCCTGGGCCAACTCCATCCCCTTCATAAGGACCCTATCCGAAGCCTCCGATATCTCCTGTGCAACCGGGAAATGGGGCCTTCCCACCTCCCCTATGGCATCAGCCATTCCGTCGGAAACCAACCGGGCGGCCGCCTCCATGCCCTCCGACATTATACGCTCCGCCCTCTCAAGACCGTAATGCTCTGCCAGGGGGATGATGAGCA
>DAXF01000058.1:0-3190 GCA_002506255.1 Methanomassiliicoccaceae archaeon UBA367 | reverse complement strand
TCTCAGCCAGGGAAAGCGTTATCCTGAAGGATCTCAGGAAGTCCTCCCCGGATGATACTGGGACCTCCCTGTAGGGCAAGGTTACAAGCGTAAGTCCCGTACCGCCGGCCGCCTCGAAGGCTCTCAGAGCGTCCACGTTCCTCCCTTCGGGATTCAGATGCACGTGGTTGTCATAGATCGGCAAAGCCATGCCCTTTCCAGGGTCGGCAACATAATTATACGTTGCCGAAACCTAGTCCGAAAGCATGGACCAGAACCTCCGATTCCTCCTGAAGACCTTCAGGAAGTACTACAAGGAGGAGGCGCCGATCATGCCGCCACGATTCGCCAGAAGAGAATTCGGGTTCATGTTCTTCGACAAGAATTTCATGCAGAGGCACACGGCCTTCTCGAAGGTAGCGGACCTCAGGTCCATGCTGCAATCCAAAGTGCCTTCTCACTGCTATTACTCGACTGCGTACTACAGGAAACCGGGGGCGCCCACTATGGAGGAGAAGGAATGGTTGGGGGCCGATCTCATATTCGACCTGGACGCAGACCATCTGGCAGGAGCTGAGAAAATGACCTACTCCGGTATGCTGGAACAGATCAGGAAGGAGATGGCGAACCTGGTGGACTCCTTCCTATTGGGAGATCTGGGGTTCAGTGAGGAGCAGGTGCAGATCGTCTTCTCTGGTGGCAGAGGCTACCATGCTCACGTTGATCTGCCGGACGTACTGACCCTGGGCACCCATGAGCGCAGGGAGATCGTGGATTACATAACAGTAAAGGGCCTGAACATCGACTGGGTCTTCCCATATGAGCGAACGGCCACATCAACGATTGCCATGGGAGACGGCCTGAGAAGCAACGTCAAGACCTATAGGACGATACCATTGCCAGACTCCGGCGGATGGAGACTCCGCATGAGGAGAGCTTTTGAGGAATTGGTAGAGGATGTGTGTGCCATGGAGCCCTCTGATATGAGAAGGGCGTATCCATCCCTTTCCGGGGTGCAGGCGAAGACGCTGATCAATATGAGGGATGAGCTGGCCGTGAACAAGGAAATGCTGTTCAGGACCAACAGCATGGTAAATATCAGGAAGACTACCCAGGATCGTCTGATCGAGATAATGCGGAACGACGTTTCCAAACGTCTGTCGGGAGAGGTCGACGAGCCTGTCACTGCTGACATAAAAAGGCTGATAAGACTGCCTGGATCTTTGCACGGGAAGACGGGGTTGCGCGTTGTTCCGCTTTCTCGCACGGAGCTTGATGATTTTGATCCGCTCATGGATGCGGTCCCCATCCAATACTCCGACGAACCTGTCCAGATTACTATGAGAAGGGACTACGACGTCACGATAAGAGGGGAGAGATTCAGCCTAAGTGGCACAACAGAGGTCCCGGAATACGCCGCAGTTTTCCTGATCGGCAGAAAGGAGGCGTCCATTGGTGACGGGACAGCGCCCCGGGACGGGTTCTTCTAAATGCCCATGCAGCAGCAGCGGTGATCCGTTTCTATAGAGAAGCCGTTCTCCTCAGCCCATCTTACGGTTCCGGCAGAGGGGTTCGCTATGCGTCTGGCTCCGGCCTGTATGCACTTTATCTCCAGTCCGCGCAAGGTCCTGTCCCTCATGCATCCCAAGGTAACTGAGAAGCCCATCACAGACATCATCAGGACCGCACCTGCAACGGCATCCTCATCCATAGTGGAATATTCCGTGACTGTCCCGAGTGTGGGAACAAGAGCCAGCACTACAACTTCTTTTATCCCCTTCGATTCAAGGAGCCTCAACGACAGAAAGAGGTCCCTCTCTCCGAAGCCGAGTGTTATGTGAGGCACCGGGACGCCTCCGGCCTCTCTTATTATGTCTATGAGTCTGCCGTAATCCTCCGGCTCTTTGTCCAGATGCATGAATTCCCTGATTATCTCTCGGTCCTGATGCACATCCACGGAGAATCTCGTCACGCCTGACCGAACGAGTCTCTCCGCTTCCCCCCGATCTATGAATCCTGCATGCACGTTGACATCCAGGCCTTCTGACACTATTCTCCCTATGGCATCTGCATGGTCGGACACCGGAACCCTGCCCGCGGCATCCGCACCGCCGCTTATCAGCAATCCGCTGCCTCCGGCAGCCTTTATTCTGCGGGCCTCTGTCAAAAGCGCATCGGACGTTTCCGTCGCCGTCATTCCGCTAAGATGCCGGCCGCGGCAATGCTCGCACATCTGAATGCATCTGCCCCCTGTTACCGACACGGAAGGGAAGGAATTCCCGTTATAGCACAATATCAACCTTTCTCCTTCCATATAATACACAACGCCCAACCAAAAGCTTTATTCAGTAGATATAATTCCTCGTCTCGGTAATTGATATGAAGGGTTTCCGCATAAAAGGTTCTTTCAACGACGCGAGACAGCCCAATGGCAAACAGGTCTTCTCCATCGAGATAGCCGCCGAGGACAAGGACTCTGCAACGGAGCAGATCCTGTCCATCCTCGGGAGCAAGCACAGGCTCAAGAGATGGGAGATAGCCCTGGATTCCATGGAGGAGATAACTGCCTCCGAGGCCAAGGATCACGTCGTTCAGTACAAACTCGGTGGATGAAATGCAAGACAACGAGCTACGCCAGTCAATGGCCCTACTTGAGGCCTATAACTCGCAGCTCGAGGCTTTGGCCAAGCAGTCCCAGTTGCTGCAGATGTCCCTGTCTGAGATAGTCAGGGCCCGCGAGGCCCTTAGAGCTCTTAAAGAGACGGAGGAAGGAGAGGAGCTGCTCGTTCCCGTAGGCGCAAGCATATTCGTGCCTGCCGCGGCCTCCGCGAAGCGCTCAGCCATCGTCAGCATCGGCAGCAGAGTGTCCATGGAGATGAACCTGGACGCGGCCCTGGACTACATCAAGAGGAACTCCGACGAGATCTCGGAAGCCCTGGGCAAGATATCCGAGACCGTTAAGAGCTTGGAAGCCACCGCCCAGAATCTTGCTGCAAAGGTCCAAGAGGAGATGACCAGAAGAGGACAGTGAGTCCCTTATGTTCGACTCCCTGAAGAACAAGCTCAAGAGCATTTTCAGCAAAACACCCAAAGAGGCCGTTCCCCCGGTGCTTCCGGAGGAGAAGGCTCTCTCTGTTCAGCCCGATCAGCCTGCGCCCTCCCGAAAAGAGGCCGCCAAGCTTGCGAAACAGCAGAAGAAGGAGGAGAAGGC
>DAXF01000057.1:11915-12792 GCA_002506255.1 Methanomassiliicoccaceae archaeon UBA367 | reverse complement strand
GATAGAGATCCACGACTACAAGACCGATGACACGGACCTCAATCTTCCCCTTTACAAGCTGCAGCTCAGCATATACGCGCATGCGGCCATGGGGGCGAGGGGCAAGAAGGCAGTATGCTTCGTCGATTATGTGTCCCAGAAGAAAAGTGTCAGATTCGATCCTCTGCCCATGTCTGACATCGAGGACTCAGTCCTCAACCTATAATTATAAGTGGGACATTGTCCGTCCATGGAATTCAGGGGCCTCAGCACATCCGAGGTCAAGGACAGGGTATTGCGAGGGGAAGTGAACTCCTCTAAACCTGAGGTTAGCAGGACCTACACGGACATACTCTTCAAGAACATCCTCAATCCTTTTAACCTGATACTTTTCATTCTCGGTGCCATACTTCTCCTTCTGGATGATTTCTGGAACGCTTTGGCCGCCTCCGGGATAGTCATACTGAACATCACGGTGGCCACGTTCCAGGAGATCAGAGCCAAGCGCAGGCTCGATAAGATAGCGCTTCTCCTCAGACCCAAGACCCACGTCATGAGGGACGGCGAAGAGCTGGAGCTGGATCAGAACAAGATCGTGAAGGACGACATCATACACCTCAGGCCGGGGGATCAGGCCCTGGTGGACGGGGTGCTCCTTTATTCGAAGAACATGGAGGTGGACGAATCCCATCTGACAGGCGAATCCAAGACCGTCCGGAAGAGAAAGGATGATAAGATCTATTCCGGTTCGTTCTGCATTACCGGAGACGGATACTTCACCGTGACGGCATTCGGAAAGGATTCGTACGCCAATCAGCTGCTGTCCTCTGCGAAAAGATTCGACCGCAAACGCACGCCTTTGCAGATGGAGACCACGGCGATAACGATGGTGCTCATG
>DAXF01000057.1:1832-11764 GCA_002506255.1 Methanomassiliicoccaceae archaeon UBA367 | reverse complement strand
CGGCGATAACGATGGTGCTCATGGTCATCGCCTTCGTGTACATTGCGATAATGGTCCTGGCCAACATATTGTTGCTGAAATCCCCTTTCACGACGGTCATTCAGATGTCCGTGGTCATCCTTGAGATGGTACCGATAGCACTGTTCCTGCTGATCGTTCTCGCATATATGATCGCCGCCGTTAGGATGGCGGACAGCGGAGCTCTGTTGCAGAGGGCGAACTCCGTCGAATCCATGAGTCATGTCGATACGGTATGCATGGATAAGACCGGCACGATAACCACGAACCGTCTTGTCTTCGAGGAGATGGTCCCGTTCAGGGATGACGCCTCTGCACTTATCAAGGAATTCGTCAACGCCACGGACAGCAGGAACCGAACGGTGAATGCCCTGGAGGCAGAGTACGGTTACGATAAGATAGAGCCCCTGGATCAGATCGAGTTCTCTTCCGAGAGGAAATACAGCGCTGTAAAGGTCAAAGCGGGCGACGAAGTGATCAATATCTACATGGGAGCACTTTCTGTTCTCGGCCCGCGCATGTCCGGGGCCGACGGCATGAATGATATCACAGCCTCATTTTCCTCCAAAGGCATGAGGACCGTTGTCATGGGCTTTTCACCCGACCTGCCGCTTTACGATGCGGACGGCACGCCGATGCTGCAGGATATGCTAGCTGTCGCAGTTATAGTGATAAGCGATGAGATCCGCCCGGATTGCAGGGAGACCATAGACATATTCCTGGACAACGGGATGGAACTGAAGGTAATATCCGGCGATGACCCTGCGACAGTCGATGCTCTTTTCTCAATAGCCGGCCTGCCGGGGAACCGGATAATCTTCTCCGGGGATCAGCTGGAGGCTATGAGCGACGAGGAGAAGACCAGGGCCGCCATCGAAGGCAACATATTCGGAAGGATGAAACCGAATCAGAAAGTGGAGATCATCGAGATACTGAAGAAGAACGGCAGATACGTAGCCATGGTCGGGGACGGAGTGAATGACGTTCTCGCCCTCAAAAGCGCACAGATAGGTGTGGCTCTTCAGAGCGGGAGCGGCGCCGCCAGGGGTGTGGCCGATATAGTCCTAATGAATGACAAGTTCTCAGCGCTGCCCAAGGCCCTGGTGGAGGGAAAAAGAACTGTCTCCGGCATGAGGAACATACTGAAGCTCTACCTTTCCAGGAACTTCGTGCTGGCCATCATAATCGGTGTGATACTCATCGGCTCCGGGATGATACCCATGATGCCAACGCAGATCGCATTCTATGCGTTCCTGACAGTATCCGTCACAGCATTCCTGATGACCATATGGGCAGAGCCTACTGAGGAAAAAGGAGCTGTCCTGCCGGAGGTGTTGAGCTATGCTGTGCCTGCGGCCGCAGTGATCGCCGGCTTCGCGGCTCTGATCTACTTCGGATTCTACTTCTCGATTACCTCGGGACTATTATCCCTGGATCTGCCGGCAGAGGAGCTCAGCGCCATATTGAAGACGAATTACGACCCGGACGGCGGTCTGATACAGACGGCACAAGTGGTCTCAAGCAATGCCATGCTCCTCTTCCTGATCATAGCCGGGATATCGCAGATACTCTTCATAACCCCCCATTGGAGCTTCTCATCCATAGATGGGAAGGCACACGGTGACATCAGACCCACTGTCCTGATGTTCCTTCTGTTCGGCCTCACCGCTCTCGCCTACAGCGTCAAACCGGCACGCCTGGTCCTGGGGCTCATCGAATTCCCGCTGATCTGGGCTCTCGTGATAATAGGCATCAGCATAATCTGGTTCTTCACGGCCCGCTACGCTCTCAGGAAGGGTCTGTTCTCCTCCCTTGCGGATGTGACCCTGAAATGGTACAACGAAAGGCTTGCCAAGGAATATGCGGACGAGCGCAACTAATTGCGGATCGTCCACAGGCCGTATACCGAAACCATTAACCCGGATGCAACGACCATCGATTGGGCGATGCTCTTCTTATTCGCATTCAACAGATCTGCGACCTTTCCAAGAGTGTCAGTTTCTTCTGCAGCATCGGCTTTGACAGGAACGGCGACCGCCTGGATCAATATGTCCTCTCTGACATCCGGAACGAGTATCTCACCCGATTCCTGATCGAATGTGTACTGTGCGGGGTCCAACCTCACTTTCCCGTGCATGACCTCTATGGTCTCGGGCAATACAAAGCCGGGTGCGGCCACCACTCTTGCGTTCAGAGTCTGCATGCACTTCACCGTTCCAATCGCAGAATCTAGACTTAGGTTCTCCATTACACAGCTTACGGACAGATTCATCTTGTGCCTGCTCACCTTCAGGGCTATATCCTTTACCGACCCGGATGAGTCCGGGTCCGGGGTCATATATATCATTTCACAAAAAGGCAGGACAACGGTCTCCTTCGATCCCTGACGCAGAATATAGTAGCTGTCTGGATCGGCGCTCGGGCTGATCTTGAAGGAAACCGCGGGAGCGCTGACAGCGAATGCAGAACCGGATGAGCCGCCGGCCTCGATGCTCATATTCGGATAGAGGTACTCGAAGACCAGATTGTATCTTAGATGCAGGCGGGGCTTATTCTCATTGTCCACCGTCCACATCCTGTCGAAATCCCAGTCCGCTTTATCACGGAACGGCTCATCACTTCTCCACAGCATCGTTTTATCGATGTCCTCTTGAAGGCCCTTGTTCGAGATTATGTTCAGATCCGGGGATGTGAAGTATGTACCGCCGATTGTCAGAGAGCCCAACGAAACGCCGACAATCCCTCCGCTTAGCCTTTTCGCTGATCCGGAATCGGAGAAGCAATTCCTGATCGTCACGTTCCGGTCATCCGTGGTGCCGGCTATGCCTCCTATGCGGTGAGGAGGGTACGGGGACGTCTGGAAGTATATGTTGCCTGATCTTCCTGTCTGCCCTGTGTTCAGACAGTTCAGGGCCTCCGTTGCGCTCATCATCCCTGCTATGCCTCCGGAATTCTGACTTCCGAGATGTTTGAACGACAGGCTCGTCCCGGCCGACAGACCGCTTGTATCCATCATCCCCTGCTCCTCTCCGAAGACTTCCCCGCTGTTCCGGCACCCTATGATCATATCTCCTTCGGAGAAGCCCACAATGCCTCCCCGGAAACAGTCGAATTCCACATGAATGTCAATGCTGCTCCCTCCCATATCGGTGCTTTCCGTCGTGTTCTTTGAGAAGAACCTGTTCCCGCTTATCGCATCAGAGTCGTTGCTGCAGAATATCAGCTCAGAACCTGTGGTGATCCCTGCTATCCCGCCAAGGCACGACCTTCCGCTTTGATGCATCTTCAGCTGGAATATCTTCTGACCGGTGCCGTCAGAGACCGGAGTGAAGATCAGGCCCTTCTCGTCGAACAACAGAGAGGTCACCGCTCCGGAGAAGGAGGAGCTCTTGATCACACATTCGTCCGCACTGCCGACGATCCCGCCTGCGAAGGATTCCATTCGAACTGTGTTCTGATGCAGATTCCCGTTGGACAATGATTCCATCTTGCTTATGTCGATCATTACGGAGGATACCGTGCAGTCGGATCTGCAATTCTCTATCAGCGTTCCGACCGCATCGGCGCATATGCTTCCTGCCGAAGAGACTCTGGTCCTGCTCTCGCTCGCAGTTTTCGTTGATGACTGATAAAAGGAATTGGAAGAGAATACGGAACCGCTACCGTCAAGGGAGACGTTGCGGATGGTCGCACCGGCCGCGTATCCGAACAGACCTGAGAACGAGTCCCCGTTCCTGTAGTCCATCACTCTGATCCCTCCGATCCTGAATCCTGCTCCGTCATAGGTTCCGGTGAACGGGTCGTCTCTGTCGCCTATGGGAGAGAAATTGCCTCTTGTCGGTAAAATGAATGAATCCGAATCCTTCTGCAGGTACACGAAGGATGCGGACCATGCATTGTCGGATACATCCTCATTCACCCCGGGCAGCCCGGTGTATGCCATGGACACCATGGATCTGTCCAGGAATACGTTGTTGGGCACGGTGAATCTCACATTCTCCGTGCTGCCCTGACATGATGCGATGTACTCATTGACCTGTATCGTCGCGCAGAGACCCGATGGGATCTTGACACCCACCTCGAAAACAGTGGTCTGAGGTCCTCTTGCCGTAGACACCTGGATCTTCGGACCCGCATCATCAGGGAAGATTATGTCCGCGGTCTGAACGTAATGCTTATCCAAACCCATACTGCCTGTGCCTATCCTGCGAAGGTCGTCTGCACTGTCTATCCTGAACGGATCGACTGCGGACCCGTCGCCCTCTCCCGTCACAGCATGGAGATCCTCTGCCGGGACGGAGAGAAGAACTGAAAGAGCTAGCACTGCAACAGAGGACAAAACTAAGAATCTCCTTGCCGCTGAGGACATAGGTCGTCAAAAGTAGGAGTCATGACTTTAAAAGGGTTGGCGAACCTTCGGCGGAAGTAAATATCAGGGATGCTTCGCATCCCGTATGAAATGCGCGGTCATCGACCTGGGGGATGAGACCATCCCCGTGAACGGCACTTTGGAGGAGACCATGATCTCCTCAGGCAGGTCCCCCGATGCTTACATATTCCTTGTCGGCGGCGTCCCTATGCCCGAAGATACCGTTCCTGACGAAGGGACAGTGATCACAGCGATCAGGGTCGCATCAGGCGGATGATCCCTTCGAAAGATACATCTCGACCGCCGGATGGAATATATCCTTTATGCGCAGATCGTCGGCATCCTTGATCCCTTGCTCTTCCATCCTGTCGCATATGAGCTCGGCCACATCCTTATCATGTATCATGAGGCAGGGGCTGCAGTCCCATACTGTATCGCCCCTCCTGCGCCGGATCTCCTTACCGAGTCTCTCGTCCATGCAAGGATAGAATGGACAGTAACAGAACGTGCAGTCCTGTCCTTTGTAATGGCATGGGTAATACTCGCAGTTCTCATCCGAACCGAGATGCCCCCTCTCTATCTCTTCATTCACCTTCCGCTTGATATTCCTCATTTGCAGAGAATGATTGATCCCCAACGATATAAACAGGATGCGGACGGATAGCTATTTCACGATTGAGGTCTATGGAGGCGCTATGGACCCAGAGGACGGATTCCCGCCCATAAGCGGATCTTGGCTTAACAGGGCAAAGAAGCGTTATGCCTCCGCATTCATCAGCAGCGGGGGCGACAGAATACCTGTAGACCCGATGATGCTGTCCCATGCCACCGTCGTCAACGGGTACACCATAAGGGAATTCTATGAGAAGCCCAGGCTTGCCGTTAGATGCATGGCCTACGCCCAGGAGCTCTATGATCTGCTTCCTGTGACGAAATACTATTTCGCACACCCCTGGCTCCCGGAGCTGGGCATCAGGTTGAAGCCTATGGAATTCACCGCGCCCGTTCCCGATAATGTGGTCGTGAACGAGCCCGAGGATGTCGACCTGATCCACATACCTGACAGCGAGGAGATCAAGAGGGGCTATTCCTTCCCAAGGCTGTCGGATGCGATGGACTACACCAAGAAGAACATGCCCGAGATGTTCGTCCCCCTTGCATATTGCCCCGAGCCCGTCGGCTCCGCCGCAGAGCTCTGTGGCCTGGAGCAGTTCCTGATGTGGACGATCACGGATATCGACCTCTGCAAGAAGCTCATCAACATATACGTGGAGACGGCGGCGACCGGCGCGGGGGTCATCGCGGACAGATACGGCAGCGCTGTGATAAACACCGGGGCTGTCTTCGAGAACAGCGATACCATGGCTCCGGCAACCATAGCGGAGATATCACCCCCGGCGTTGGACGCTCTGGTAAGGAAATGCATGAAGAACGGCGCCGGGCCTCAGATATTCTACCATTTCTGCGGCAACCACAAAGACGATTATATGCTCTACAGGGAGAAGATCATCTATACGCCAATGACGATAATGCAGATAGGTTACTGGGACAGGGAAATGTTCCCCGCCAAGGTCCTGAAGGACACCTTCGGGAGGCTGGCCACCATCATGCCTTCGGTGGATACGAAGCTTTTCGTGATGCCGAATCAGAAGAGCATATACGAGCTTGCGGGAAAGCAGATACTTGAGGGGAGGGACAGCCCCAGCGGATGCATACTCGGGACGGCTTGCGAGGTGCCGCCATTCTCCCATCCCAGCAACATACATTCTCTCATAAGGGCCTCCGAGGACTTCGGTAAATACGGTGACTGGTGAGCATCAGCATTTATACTCCTGAAGGACATCTTTCCCGATATGGGAGGTTCTTTCAGATTTATTCACTGTGCTGATCTGCATCTCGGGAGCAGATTCGTCGGAATAGCCTCCCTGGACTCCGAAAAAGGCAGAAGGATGAAAGAATCCACCTTCACCGCCCTCAAAAACATAGTGAAGAAGGCTAAACAGGAGAATGTGGATTTCGTCATATTCTCCGGGGACATCTTCGACGACAGCAATGAGACGCCGCTCACAAGGGCCAACTTCGCGGACGCTCTGAGGGAGCTCAGCATCCCCTGCTACATAGCCTACGGCAATCATGATTACGCAAGAAGATGGGCTGACTCAATACCTCTTCCGGATAACGCCTTGGTGTTCCCCGATGAGGCTGTCTGTTTTCACTATCCTTCAGAAGAGGATTGCATAGCCCGGATATACGGCGTAAGCCATTCTGTGAGGCACGTGTCCCGAGACCTCACCGAGGGCATAAAAGGTGAGGACGGAGTATTCTGCCTGGCCGCGGTGCACTGCGACGTTGATCCTCCGGCCGGTTCCGAGGACGCTTATGCGCCCTGCAGCCTCAGATCCCTGCTTAACAAGGGGATAGACTACTGGGCCCTGGGCCACATCCACAAGAGAGGTGTACTCAACGAGTATCCCCACGTCGTGTACCCGGGCAACACCCAGGGGAGGGACGTGAGCGAGAACGGCCGGAAGGGTGCGTACCTTGTCACCGTCAGGGACGGCAGGGTATCAGACATGTCCTTCTTCCAGACAGGGGATATCGTTTGGGAAACCATAGAAATGGACATAACAGGCAGGAATGACGTGAACTCCCTGATCTCAGAGCTCATACCCCTGGCTCAGAACAACATGTTCATACGTCTCATCTTGAAGGGGCACGGTCCTCTGGACCGCATCCTGCGCCTGGAAAAACATGGATTCAAGGAGCTTGTGGAAGCCAGGACCGGATGCGAGTGCGCAGACCTGGTGGTGAACACCCTCCCCGAGATAGATATGGAGAAGAAACGTAATGCGGGGGACTTCATGTCCGCTATAATAGAGTACGGCGACCGCGTCTCCCATATGAGAAGAGAGGATCTCGTCAAAGCGGTCTGCTCCAACTGCGCCTCTGATAAAGTAAGGGATATTTTCGATAAGATGAGCACAGATGAGCTGCAGAACCTGGTCAACGATGCTGTCCTGATGATCATCGAGAAATCGATGGAGGGTGCAAGATGAAGATCCTGCGGATCAACATAAACTCCTTCGGTAACGTAAAGGGATGGACCTCCGGTGATCTCAGCGAGAACGTCACACTTTTCACAGGGGCGAACGAAACGGGAAAGACCACCACAATGGAGTTCGTACGCAACACCCTCTTCCCCAGCAGGAAGTCCAAATACCCGTCGGCAGACAGGAACGATTCGGGCACGCTGGTGATCGTAATGGATGACGGAGACGAGAGGATGCTCGTCAGAAAGGGGAGGAAGGTCACCGAGGCCAAAGGGAAGCCGTTGCCTTCGGATGAGCTGAACATCGATGCGGAAACGTACAGGTCGATATTCGCAATGGACCTGGAGCAGGTTGCCAACAGCAAGATCCTTACCAGCGGCGATTTCAGGAACCGTTTCCTGACCGTTCCCGGCGGGGAGGAGATACCCCGAATATCCGAGGATATCGAGAAACGCATGCTGGAGATCATGAACAGGAGCCGCATCAGCGACAGGAATGAGTTGGGAAGCCTGCTCTCAGAGATCGATGGCATAGAGGGGGAGATCGCCGCGATCGAAGCGAAGAGCGACGAATACGATAAACTCGTGGCTGAGAGGAACGAGCTCAGCAGGAACCTTGCGGGCACGAAGAAAAAGCAGGAGCTGCGCCGCAACGAGGAAGGCCGCAATTTGGTCATAATGTCCCAGAAAAAAAATGTGGAATCCCTGAAAGAGCTTTACAGGCGCAGAGAGGACCTGGAATACTCCAGGGAGATGCCTGAGAATGCAAGGGAAGAGTACAACAAGCTGGAGATGAGGCTCGCCGCCACCAGGATCATAGATATCGATACCTCCCCGGAGGAGCTCCCCGAAGCCCTGAACGGCAGGAAGCCCAAGGAGATACTAGAAAGACAGGAGGATATTGAGAATGCATGGGCGGTCAGACTGAAGGTGGAGGTGAAAGAGCAGATGAGAACCACCTTGGAGGAGACCGCTGAGAGCTCCCAACAGCTCGTGGAGGATTATACTCAGGCCACCGGTTGGAGCGAGAAGGCCGCTAGAAGGGTCCGCAGCGGTACGTACATATCGAACATGGCGGAGTCTGCCATAATGGCCAGGAAGAGCGAGAACGCTGTCCCGGTGGTCAAGAACCTTACGAGAGGGATCATAACAGGAGCCGGCCTGATACTTCTGATGCTTAGCCTCCTCCTGTTCCCAGAGAGCCCGGACCTCAGATTCGTTCTTCTCCTTGCAGGAGCGGTCACCATCATTATCGGTCTTCTGCTGCCGGTGATCTTGGCCGGAAGGGTCGAAAGAAAGAACTCAGAGGCCATGACAGAGGACGAGTGGTACAGATGGATAACCTCTGAGGGATATCCCGCGAAAACATCCCCCGAGAAGGCATGCACCCTGGCCAGCAGACTGGAATTCATAACAATCGCCGCAGAGAAGAGGGACGAGGCTCTCGCCCAGATCAGGATGCTGAATGACGAGATAGTTTCGCTCAGGACCTCTGTGATGCCCCTCTTCGAGGATCTGAAGCTAACAGAGCCGGACTTCCACGATAACGCTTATGCGATGTACAAGTTGCTCAAGATCGCCCGCGGGACATCGTTCAGCACTGAGGACAGGGACCGGCGCCTGGAGGAACAGCGTACCGTAGAGATCGCGATGACGAATTTCCTGGCAGACTATGGCGACAGGGAAAGATTCCTTGCAATATGGGAGGACCGGGACACTCTGAAGAAGACGGATGCGGAGATAGAATACCTGGAAGGGAGCATGTCCGCTTCCGCAGGATTGGAAATAGGTGAGCTCATAAAACTCGTGGAGGCGGAAGGCAATATCCTCTCGAATGACGACACAGACGATACGATGGAGGAGCTCAACAGGAAGATAGGGGAGCTTGACAGGAACCTGAATATCTTGATGAAGGATGATGCCATGTCCGATCTGAACGCCCGCAGGACAGATGCCCAGAAGACCCTTGATGATCTTGTAAGGGAATGGGGGACCCTTTCTCTGGCCGAGCACCTGATATCCGGGGCGTCCGAACATTTCTACAAGGATCTCCAGCCGTCGGTGGTGAAGACCGCCAACAGGTATCTGAGCCTGATGACCAACGGAAGATACCGCCTTGACGGGGACCCGAGGGACAAGGACCTTTTCATAACCGACGACCGGGAAAAGAAGTCGGCACTGCAGTGGAGCAGCGGACTCGGGGACCAAGTGTATCTGTCAGTGAAGATGGCCGTAGCAAAGGAAATGGGGTCAGAGAAGCTGCCTCTGATATTGGACGACGTCCTGTTGCGCTTCGACGCCACCAGGAAGCAGGGTGCTTGCAAGGCCATATTGGATTTCGCCAGGGATCAGCAAGTGATACTATTCTCGTGCGATAATTCGCTATACTCCTTGTTCTCCTTAGAGGGGCGCGTAAACCATATTAGACTCGGCTGAGCATCGGATATATTTATATCAGACGATAGTATTACTCCGTTCAGAGGGAACAAGGTCTCC
>DAXF01000057.1:0-1495 GCA_002506255.1 Methanomassiliicoccaceae archaeon UBA367 | reverse complement strand
TGAACAACATAGATCCGAACACAGCAAAATACATGATAAACGCGAAAATAACCGCAGACGGCGTCGTCGATAAACCGGACGTCGTCGGTGCGGTATTCGGTCAGACCGAAGGGCTCCTGGGAGAGGAGCTCGACCTCAGAGACCTGCAGAAATCCGGAAGGATAGGGCGCATAGAGGTTGATGTGACCTCCAAGAGCGGAAGGTCCGAAGGAACGGTCCGCATGTCATCAAGCCTCGACAGGGTTGAGACCGCCATATTGGCATCCGCCCTGGAGACCATCGAGAGAGTCGGACCCTGCAAGGCCACCATAAAGATCACCGGCATAGAGGATGTCCGCGTTAAGAGAAGGGAGCAGGTCGTCGAGAGGGCGAAAGAGCTCCTGAATGAGATGATAAAGCAGAGCAAGAGCACCTCCACGGATCTTGCAGACAGCATCAAAGAGAGCGTCCAGGTCGAGGAGATAATATCCTACGGCCCGGACAAATGCCCGGCAGGCCCGGCAGTGAAGACCTCTGATTCCATAATCATCGTCGAGGGGCGCTCCGATGTGCTCAATCTCCTCAAAAGCGGCATAAAGAACGCTATAGCTGTGGAAGGCACCAACGTTCCGAAGACCGTACAGGACATCTCCAAGCTGAAGACCACAATAGCATTCGTGGACGGGGACAGGGGAGGAGAGCTCATACTCAGGGAGCTCTTCCAGGTAGCCGACATAGACTACGTCGCCAGGGCGCCCAGCGCTCACGAGGTCGAAGAGCTTTCCGGCAAGCAGATCATGAAGTGCCTCCGCAACAAGGTGCCCGGGGACCAATACATGGAGATGAGCGGATTCACCAACGGGTCCGGCGATGAGAACTCCGGGAAGAGGCAGGGCCGCAGCTCAAGGACCGAGGAGGAGAGAGAGCCTAAGGAAGTCAGGGAGCCCAGAGAGAACAGGGAGCCGCGCGAGCCCAGGGAACCCCGCGAAGGCGGCAGGAACGGCAGGAAACGTGAAGAGCCCGAGAGAAGGGAGCGCTTCAACGTCGGCGCCCGTGACAAGTTCATAAAAGAAGGGGAGAAGCACAAGGAGCTCAGAGCTCCCGCAGAACCCAGAGAGGAGACCGCCTCGGAACCAGTGGCGGAACCTGTCGAGAAAGCGAAGGCAGAGCCTGTCGAAGAGAAGGACTCCAAGCCCAGGGGAAGGAAGCCGGAGGGCAAGCGCCCCAAGATGCTGTCCCCCGAGCAGGAGAAGTACCGCGACATGCTCCTTGAGCTTTCCTCCACCAAGAACGCCAAGATGCTGGACACCAACAACGAGATCGTCGCCGAGGTTGCTGTGAAAGGCCTCCATGATGCGATAAAGACCGGACCTGAGGGCGTGGTCACCATCGTATTCGACGGTGTAGTATCTCAGAGGATCGTTGATGTCTGCAGCGAGAAGAACATAAGCACCATAGTCGGCACCCGCAAGGGCAGTGTATCGAAGATGCCCGCAGGCATAACGATATGGACTAA
>DAXF01000040.1:8592-16242 GCA_002506255.1 Methanomassiliicoccaceae archaeon UBA367 | reverse complement strand
ATTAACAGACTGGAATCATCCGAGGAGACCGAACAGGTCGAAATGGAGACTAGCGAGGATGAGATCTCCCCTGAGACCGAACAGGTCGATGCGGAGACGAATGAAGATGAGGTCACTCCGGAGACCGAGGAACGCCTCGAGGAACTGGAGCAGAAACGCAGCGTTACGAACAACGCAGCGGAGAAGCACATGCGCAAGAGGGATGAGCTCAACAAGCAGACCCGTGAATGGGTTGCTAAGAGGGATGAGCTCAACGCCCTTGTACGTGGCTACATCGAAGAGGCCGGGAAGCACAGGGAGGAACGCGATTCCTTCAACATAAACGTCCAGCAGCAGAAAGAGCTGAGGGACGAGTGCAACAGGCTGGTATCCAAGCTGAGCGAGGAACTCCACGAGATGAGGAAAGACCGTCCTCAGGCAGACAAGAATCAGCCATCATTGAGACAACTTAAGAAAGAATTCTCCGACCTCGAGAGGAGACAGCAGACGCAGGTCCTCAAGAAGAAGGAGGAGGAAGCACTGGTCAAGAGCCTGAAGGCACTGGACGACCAGATCCGCGAGATAGAGAAGAGCAGCGAGCAGAACGAGGACCTTCGCGACAAGTCCGTCGCCCTCAGGGAGGCGAAGACACAGGCTGAGGTTCACCACAGGCTCGTATCCGAATATGCGGACAAGGCCCAGGCCGAGCACGATGCAATGATTCAGTTCTATGAGAAGGCAGACGCCGTAAGGAAGGAAGCCGACGAGGCTCAGGCCAAGTTCATAGAGTCCAAGAAGGCAGCAGACGAGGAGCACAGGCTCTTCATCGAGCAGAGCAAGAGCTACCACGAGACCGACAAGGACGTGTACAGCATCAAGAGCAAGCAGAGAGCTGCTCGCAAGAGGAAGAGCGACGCGGACACCAAGAAGGCCGCGAACGAGCTCTTCGCCCGCTTCAAGGAAGGGAAGGTCCTGGACACAGAGGACCTGATGATCCTTCAGAAGTCCGGCTACCTCTGAAACAACCATTTTACAAGTCTGGGAGGGCATAAGAATTGCCCCCCCAGACTACCTTTTTAACAGACCTATCGACTCATTTCGAGCACAATAACAACAACTTTAAATACAGACTGAGTAATGGAGAAGACGGGAAAAAAGGCTAGTCCTGTAGAGTGCATCCCATCCCTTCTGACTGGCTAGCCTCTTCCCGTAACTTCTAGCGCAAATCTTTATTACTGGCACATCTCATAGCCTCACGCATGGTTCTAGAGGGGCTAGGGAAATCTTTGAGGAATGCCGTCGCCAGAGTGACGGGCGCCACATCCGTGGACGATCAGCTCATAAAGGACGTGGTCAAGGACCTGCAAAGGGCCCTTCTGCAAGCCGACATCAACGTTCAACTGGTACTGGAACTTACAAAGAAGATCGAAACCCGGGCCTCCCAGGAGAAACCGCCCGCAGGTAAGAGCCCCAAGGAGCATGTCATCAACATCATCTATCAGGAACTCGTGGACCTGGTGAAGAGCGACGAGGGCCTGAGGATGGGCCCCCAGACGATAATGATGGTCGGCCTGTACGGTCAGGGAAAGACCACGACCACGGGGAAACTGGCCCATCTTTTCAACAAAAAGGGATTCAAAGTAGGCCTCATCGCCGCCGATATCTACAGGCCTGCCGCTTACGAGCAGCTCAGCCAATTGGGCGAGAAGGTGGGAGTGGATGTTTACGGGGAACCCGGAAAAAAGAATGCCGCAGAGATCGTGAAGAACGGGATGCAGCATTTCAAGGATAAGAAAATCATAATCATAGATACCTCCGGAAGGCATGCTTTGGAGTCCGATCTGATAAAGGAGCTCCAGGACATATCTGCTGTCGCCAAGCCGGACGAGAGGTTCCTTGTGCTCGACTCCCAGGTGGGACAACAGGCGGGTCCCCAGGCGGAGGCGTTCCACAAAGCCGTGGGAGTCACCGGCGTGATACTTACGAAGATGGACGGCAGCGCCAAGGGAGGCGGTGCCATAAGCGCCGTGAACAAAACATCCGCCAGGATCGTCTGCATTGGTACGGGGGAGCACATACGCGACCTGGAGCCTTTCGATGCCAACCGTTTCATATCCCGTCTTCTGGGCATGGGCGATCTGTCCGCTCTCATGGAGATAGCCAAAGAAGAGCTGCAGAATGAGGACGGCATGGAGGAGATCAGCTCCCGCATGATGTCCGGGAAATTCACTCTCAATGATATGTACCATCAGATGCTGGCGATAAACAAGATGGGTCCTCTGCAGAAGGTCATGTCCCTTATCCCGGGCATGAGCAAGATGGAGGATAAGATCAACTACGAAGAGACACAGGCAAGGCTTCTGAAATACCGCTACATAATGGATTCAATGACCATGGAGGAGAAGGACGATCCGTCCGTTATAAAATCCTCCAGGGTTCAAAGGATCGCCAAGGGCTCCGGCACATCAATACAGGATGTGAGGGAGCTTCTGAAACAGTACAACCAGAGCAAGAAGACTGTGAAGACCTTCATGGGGAACCGCAAAATGCGGAAGCAGATGATGAAGCAGATGGGCGGTGCCGATCTGGACTCGCTGGAGTGATCCGTTGATAAGATTCGTCATCATGGGGCACAGGGCCCATACCACCGCCGATTTCAAATTGGACGATATAGCAGGGGGTGCCGGAAGACTCGACGTGCTTGTGAGATGCGTCAACTCCGCATTCTTCCTAAGCCACAACATAAGAAAGGATGTGGAGATCTACCTGGTGTTGCTGGGCGGAGAGGATGCACCCAAGACCTTGAGATTCTCCGGCAGGGAGCTGAGATATCTGAATCCCGACGAGAGGAGCACAGCATCCCTGATCAGGAACGCGCTGCTGAAAAAGGTCGGGGACACAGAGACAAGAGCCTCTCCCGGCATATACATATCAAGGATGTCATTCGCGATGCTCATGGAGGATCTATCCAAGACCTCCAGATTCGTATATCTGCGGGAGGACGGAGAGGACGTCCGGGGATTCGAATTCCCAGAGGACCCCTGCTTCATACTGGGCGACGACAAGGACCTTACCGAGGAGGAGGAAGCGATCATGTCATCCTATGATTTTGACATGATAAAATTAGGGCCGCAGAGCCTGCATGCGAACCACTGCATGATCCTGGTCCTGAACGAGATGGACCGCAGAGCCTAGGCCGTACGATGCTTATATTATTCTGACACGATTAACGGCCATGGCTGAAGCTGAAAGAACGCAGCAGCACAGGCACTGCCTGAAATGCGGTAAGGCATTCATAGGCGACGGCAGGTACTGCGGCGACAGCTGTAAAGAAGAGAAGAAGAAGGAACTCAACAAGGAGAAGCGCAAGCTCCTTGCGATCTGGGCCGCGGGTGTGGCGCTCATGGTCATCGTCATTGCGCTGATGCTATGAAGGTCGCCGTCGCAGGGACCTTCGATGTCCTCCATGCCGGCCACAGGGCTCTGATAGACAGAGCGTTCGAGATATCCGACCGTGTATTCGTCGGCATAACCAGCGATGCCATGGCCTCGGCGGGGAGGAATAGCGTCAACCCCCTCTGGATAAGACGAAAGGTGCTGCAGGAGTACCTATCCTCCAAAGAAGGGAGATGGGAGATATTCGAAATAGATGACATCTACGGCCCGCGCGAGATCATGGATGATGTGGAAGCCCTGGTGATATCAGAGGAGACCCTAGGCAACAGCAGGCTGGTCAACGAGGAACGCCGCAGAAGGGGACTCAGACCTCTGGAGTTCTCCATAGTCCCTTTGGTGAAGAATGATATGGGGGAGAGGATAAGCTCCACCGGCATTAGGAGCGGAGCTTATGGTCGAAACGGCCGGAGAGGCATGGACATCGCCGTGGGGTCAACGAATCCGGTGAAAGTGGAAGCGGCAAGATGCATCATGGAAAGAGTGTTCGGGGATGTGACCATAACGGCCGTGGATGCGGATAGCGGCGTCCCGGAACAGCCCTTCGGAGAAGAGACCCTGAAAGGAGCGATCAACAGGGCTAAGAGCGCCCTGGGAAGGCACTGGATGGCTATCGGCATAGAGGCCGGAGTCTTCGAGATGTACGACGGCCTGTATGATATTCAGCACTGTGCCATAGTATCGCAGGACGGGACCATTACCATAGGTATGAGCTCCGGATTCAGGTACCCCGATGATGTGGCACATGAGGTAAGAGGAGGTCTCACCGTCGGAGAGGCGATGAAGAAGGTTTTCGGCGAGAACAAAGGACGTTCCGAAGGCGCTGTCGGAATACTCAGCAAAGGCCTCATCGACAGGAAGGAGCTTACAGAGCAGTCAGTCAAAGCGGCCATGATACCGCGAATGAGGGGATTATGATAATCATAAAGGACGAAACGGACACCAAAGAGGCGGAATCCTATGAAGGCGTCAGAATACTTCTACTGACCGGGAGCATCATCGACAGGAATGCTGCCAGCGCAGCGATCAAACTTAAGAATATCACCAAAGGAAAGATCGCAGTTGCAATTCTAGGTCATTCAGGGGAGAGTCTGAAGGAGGCTGACGCCACTTATTACCTGGACGACCCCGGTTTTGCAGATTCAGACTGCAGGGCATCAGGCAGGATCTTTGTGGCCCTCATCAAGAAAATATTCCCCTGCGACTACGTGGTCTGCGGTACCTCCTCAGATGAAGGGAGCCCCTCATCTCTTGCAGCCAGGATAGCCAGGGGATGCGATATGGAGATCGCGTTCAATGTTTCCGGCATCGACCGTTCAGATGACGGCACTCTGAGAATAATACAGAACGGCACGGCAGGAAGCGTCTCATGGAAGACTGTATTCTCTGCCTCTGAAGGGGAATGGCCCGAAGCAGCAACGGAAATGAGGGAGGGAAGGCGCCTGAACCGCATAGATATCGGACTGGGCGTATTCTCCGTGGGCGCCAAAGGCTCCAGGGTGCTTATCGCCAAGGAGGTGGGCTGAGATGTCCGAAGGATGCTCCGGCGGATCCTGCAGCACATGCCCTGGAAGCTCCAGCTCCGACAGCGGTGACCGCCTTCCGCCGGGCATGCTGGAACATTACGATCTGAACAAGGACACCCGGAAGGGAATCCTCACTTTCATTGAGACGAGGGGCGGGGCCATGGATGCCGCCGCGGCAGGGGTCCTGACCCTTGCCCGCGATATATCCGACGACAGAGTATTCGCGACGGCTTTCGGAGGCATCGAGATCAAAGGCCTCTTCAGGGAGATATTCTCCCTCGGAGTGGACACGCTGTATCACATGAGGTGCAGGGACCCGGCGTACCATTCCGTATCCTGGGCCTCGGCAATAATGGAAGTAGCTGAGAGGGTCAATGCCGCGATTCTTCTGTTCCCGGATACCGCGATCGGAGAGGAATTGGCGTCCCTGTGCGCCGCCGAGGCCGATGCAGGCATATGTGTCAGATGCAGGAATCTGCGCATAGAGGGCGGTATGATGGCTGCCGAAAAGGATCTCGGAGACGATACGATTGATATCAGATTCGTATCGCATCCGGCAGTGGTTATCCCGTCTTCAGACGGTCTCCCGACACCGGTATACGAATCGAACCGCAAGGGCACCGTGATAAACCGTCCCTACTCTCTGAAGGAGTAGATCATCCGACCAGCTGCTTGATCTTGGCGTAGACCTCATCAGCATGACCTTCGACCCTGACCTTAGGCCAAACGGCCTCCACCTTTCCGTCCTTGCCGACTATGTAGGTGGACCTTACGGTACCTTCCGTCTCCTTGCCGTACATCATCTTCTTGCCCCAGGCTCCCGCGGCCTTTATCAATTGAAGTTCCGGGTCGGAGAGGAGCTTGAATCTCAGCCCGTGCTTGTCCGCGAACTTCCTGTGGGATTCCGGCGAGTCCTTGCTCACACCTATTATCGGTATGTTCCTTACCATCAGCTTCTTGTATATCTCACTGAAGCCAATAGCCTCCTTCGTGCATCCCGGAGTGTTGTCGCGGGGATAGAAGTACAGAACGAACATCACGCCTTCCAGCATTGCCGAGTCGAATGTCTGTCCGTTCTCGTCCGGAAGGCTGAAGGCAGGGAATCTGTCACCCACATCCATCAGACCACCCCTCCTCCGCGGGCGTCTATGAACCCTTGGAGGTCCAGCTCCATCATCATCACAGGATGTGTTATCTCGAATCCCTCTATGACCTCAGGGGAGACCTCTCCGAAGGATCCGATTCTTTTTCCTTTCACAATTACAGCTGCCCCCCGCCCGGGTATGAATGTCCTGTCAGTGCAATGTGCCAGCTCATATTCTGCGCCCATCTCTCTGAGCACAGCCTCAGTATAGGATTTTGACTCTGTGAATGATGACCTGGAATCCATTACCACTCCGCAGAGGTGCCTGCGCTTACTGCAGCCGGAGATGACATCCCCCACCTCGAATATCCTCTGAGGGAGATCCCTGCGCTTGTTGCGCCTGAGTATCCTCATAAGGCTTGGGAAGAGGGAGGCTCTCAGACAGGTATGGTCCTCGGTTATGGGATTCATGATCATGACAAGGTCCTCCTCCTTGATCCCGGATATTCCGAACTCGTCCCTTTCGGAGCTCAGCGTAAGCGTTACCGCCTCTGTGAACCCCAGGCCCGTCATTATATCCCTCATCGACTCGGAGACAGCCGTTTCCGGCATGAGGGATCCGGTGGTCTGGGTCATTGAGTGCGATCCTCCGAATCCCTCGAAGCCGTGCCCTATGGCCACATCCTCGTACAAATCCACCTTATGCATTATGTCCGGCCTGGTCGACGGAACCTCAACATATACCGCATCATCCTCCGCCATGGCATCCATGCCCATACGTCGGAGGGACTCCGCCATCTCCTTGGGGGATATGTCCTTTCCGAGGAAACGGGCGCATTCTGATGCGGATATGCTCCAAGAGGTCGGTGACAGGTCCGGGGACTGATACTCGGATTCGCCCACCATCGTGACTGCCCCTATGGACCCTCCTCTCTCGGCCATTGCTGTCACGACGATGTCGAGGGCGCTCTTCACAGCCCTGCCGTCGATACCGGTGACATCTATGAACAGATTCTTTGTCTCTGTCGTTACCGTAGTAAGGGTTCCGTTTATCACCGGCGGGAAGGAGAGCACGTCGCCGTTAGCGTCCGTTATGATCGGATATCTGATCTTCCCTTCCAGAAGATGGGCATAGGCTTTCCCCTTCTCATGCTTGGTCAGCACCTCCCCCAGATCCATCTCCTCATCGGATGCCAGGGGCACGAATCTTATATCTCCGGGATTCACAGCCCTGTAATCGAAGGGCGGGACCACTCTGTCAAGATCGTGAACACCGATCGCCAGCTTCGACCTCTTTCTGCCGATCGTCATATGAAGCTTCTCTTGAAGTTCCATCAGGGACCTTATGAAGGGATCGTCGATCTCTACGTCGAAAACTGCGGCACAAAGGATGATCGGTCTTACCTCCTTCACAGAGGGATCCACTCTCACGCGGATATCCGTATCCTCGACCTCATACTCCTTCATTCCTGGCTCTATCCCTAAGAATGCCCTCATGGCCCGGGCTATGCCTTCAACGCAGTACATGTCAGGGCGATTGGGGAAGAATTCGACGGACATCTCATCCGAGCTCCCCTCCGTTCCATGCATGTCCGCGCCGATCATGGG
>DAXF01000040.1:1775-8437 GCA_002506255.1 Methanomassiliicoccaceae archaeon UBA367 | reverse complement strand
TGCATGTCCGCGCCGATCATGGGTATTCTCTCGACGAGGACCTCTTTCGGCACCTCCTCCCCCAGAAGGGAGCACAGGTCGTTGTAGTCGAAATTGATCAGTGGCATACTACTGCCGTTATGGATGGTGGATATTAAGGACTTTCCAATTCGCAGCACAGAAGAATAGATAACGAAGCAAAAGAATTCGAATACCATGGGCATGAAAATCACTATGGTTCAGGCTAGGGGATTCGTGGACGATCCCATGACCAACTTCTTCAAAGCGAGGATGAGGGTCAACAATGTTGATTCTGATATCTTCGTCTACCCTGAGATGTATTGCAGCGGCTACGTATCCGACAGGAAACGCATGCAGCCAGACAAGACAACCAACATGGTGGTCAACAATATGAAGACCATTGCAGAGAAGCGCAACTGCGGTATCGTGTTCGGTGCACCCCGGATCATAGACGACAGGCTCTACAACTGCGTTCTGTTCGCCAGTGCGGACGGGATAGTCACGCACAAGAAGATCGTGCCCTCCACCGACGGTGTCTTCGACGAAACGGACGTGTTCGAATGGGGGGACACCACAACGATGTTCGAATTCAGAGGCCTGAAGATCGGGCTCTGCACAGGGCAGGAGCTGAAGACCCATACGATACCCAGACGTTATGCGGAGAACGACGCCGATATCGTGATCGCTGTGGCCGCATTCACGGAAGAGCAGATGGCAGGAGTGGAGAAGATCGCTGTGGCCCGTGCCGTGGAGAACAGGATCTATGTGGTGCTGGTTAACATGGTGGGAGAGGATTCCGGGAAGAAGATGGCTGGGAGGAGCATGTTCATATCCCCGGACGGAGAGATCGTCGAGAGATTCAGCGATTCCACCGATCTGAGGGAGATCCGTCTCGAGGATGATTTCCTGGATGCGGTGGCAGAACGCAAACTGACCCCGGAGCCGACACTCAAAGTTTAACGCCCAAGATCCTTGTGGGCGCTGCCCAGTTGCCCGGCCGCCTGAGCGGCCAAAGTGGACAGCTCACCGGCCAGAACCATAGCGGCGACTATCTCGGCAAACTTCCTGGCCTTGCCGTCCCCTTTGCAGCCCATGATCTCCAGCGCTTCCGACTGTGCAGGGAGCCTTGTCCCGCCTCCGACGGTGCCGACCTCCACAGCCGGCATCCTTATCGCGATGTAAAGGTCACCTTCGACATCCTCGCAGGTGGTCATGCACAGACTGGCCTCCACCACGTGAGCGGGGTCCTGCCCAGTGGCTATGTATACGGCGGCGGCCATATTCGCCGCATGGGCATTGAATCCCATGCTGCCCGCCATGGCACTGCCGATAAGATTCTTCCTGATGTTCGTCTCTGTTATGGATGCGGCCGTGGTGTGAAGCTTCGACTCCACGAGAGCACCGGGTATGATCGCCTCGGCCAGGACTACTTTCCCGCGTCCGTTTATCGCATTTATCGCCGCTGGCTTCTTGTCGGTGCACATATTGCCTGAGACGGATACCATGACGGCCCCCGTCTCCTTCTCGATGAGCCTGCACACCGCCTCTGTTGCTATGGTCGCCATATTCATCCCCATGGCATCCCCTGTATCATAGGAGAACCTGAGGAAAAGGTTCCTGCCGTTGGGGAAGGGTTCTATTGTCAGGAGCTTGCCGTGCTTCGTGGTGGCGGAAACGGCATCATCTATCGTCTCGGAATTCTCGCATATCCAATTGACGACTTTCACGGAATGGTCTATGCCCTCGGTCCTGAAGACGGGGGCCCGGGTCATAGCGTCCGACAGCACCTTGGTCCTGGCTCCGCCCGATTCGGATATGACTGACATGCCCCTGGAGACAGAGGCTACCAAAGCACCCTCCGTGGTGGCCATGGGAACGAGGAACGGACCTCCCGCGTAGTCTCCCCTGATAACGACCGGGCCTGCGAATCCCAGAGGGACCTGGGTGACACCTATCATGTTCTCTATGTTCTTGGAGGCCATTTCCGGATCGAAGGAATAATCCCCTATCGCCTCCAGCTTCGTCTCCGTGAGATCAGATACCGCTTTGCGCCTGTCATCCACATCGGCGCGGCTGCGCCCTCTGTTCTTCAGCCCCTTTCGGTCGACCATGCAATCTCATGTTGCGAAGCGTAAATATAGGTTGCCTTCAAGATTCAGAGCTTCTTCTGCAGCTTCCCGTCCTTCTTCTTACGAACGACAGACGTTCCCTGCTTGGCCGCAAGGGTCTTGGCGTACTCATCCGCCTCTGCCTTGGTCTTGAATCGCTTCGTGGCTATGGGCGCACCTTCGGGCTTGACCTGCCATCCTCCGTCGGGATGAGTGGACACGACCTGCCTTCTCTTGCGTGAAGTCCCAGATTCCTCTTTCTCGGCTGGCTTCTTCTCAGTTTTAGGCTCTTCGGCTGCCATGGTATTTAAGTATATCGTAGTGAGCTTATTATGCTTCGCAAAGCTCCGCCTCACTGAGGCTGCTCTGCACAGGACACGGCCCTGTTCTTCAACAGAAGTATGTGAGCCGAGACCGCCGCTCCCACGACAGGAAGAACCAACAGAGCGATCTCGTTCCTCATTATGATGCCGGAGATTATCAGCATCGACCACAGGAATATCAGAGCGTACGCCTTCGTCCTGCGGGACACTCCCTTTCCTTCCCTGTAATTCTCTATGTACTCGCCGAAATAGCGGTTGCGGGTGATCCAACCATACATCCTGGGACTGCTGGTACTGAAGCACAGCGCCGCAACTATGACGAATGGGGTGGTAGGGAGTACCGGGAGCACAACCCCGATGCCCCCTATCACCATTGCGACGGACCCTGCCGCGACCAGCGCCGTACGTTTCGCCCTGTTCATACTGAGCTCGTCGCCTTCATGCGGTCCGCATGACTGAGCTTGGAGAGACGGATGACCTCCTCCATATTCAGGGACATGGCCTTGGCGATGCGCTGCCCATAGTCCTTGTCCGCTAGATAGCAGTGGGCCGCATGGCGATACTTTATGTTCTCTGTCACCGGCCCCATGTTCCTTGCAGTGTTCTCTATAAGAAGGGCCTTCTTCTCCTCGGTTATGAGGCGGTACAGATTCCCGGGCTGGTAGAAGCAGTCGTCAGTGGGGTCCTCCTTCGGCTCATAACGGTCCATATCTCCTTCCAGCGGCAGAGAGGGCTCTCTATGGTCTGGCTGGTCCAGCCACTCCCCGTAGCTGTTTGGCGTATAGGAGAGGACTGATCCGTAATTACCATCGACACGCATCTGGCCGTCGCGGTGGTATGCGTGAACCGGTACCTTTGGGGCATTTACAGGTATCAGATCATGATTCACACCGAGACGGTACCTCTGCGCATCCCCGTAGGAGAAGAGCCTTCCCTGGAGCAGCTTGTCGGGCGAGAGGCCTATTCCCGGGACTAGGTGGGCAGGGTTGAATGCTGCCTGCTCCACCTGAGCGAAATAATTATCAGGGTTGCGATTCAGCTCCATTACGCCGACCTCGATGCGGGGGTACTCCTTGTAGCTCCACACCTTTGTTATGTCGAAGGGATTCTCCCTGTGGTTCCTGGCCTGCTCCTCTGTCATTATCTGGAAATAGAGAGTCCACTTAGGGAATTCGCCCCTCTCTATCGCATTATAGAGATCGCTCTGGTGGCTCTCCCTGTCCTTTCCGACGACCTCCTCGGCTTCCTGGTCCGTCAGGTTCTTTATCCCCTGCTGGGTCCTAAAGTGGAACTTGACCCACACACGCTCCCCTTCTTCGTTGTAAAGGCTGAAGGTGTGGCTGCCGAAGCCGTGCATGTGGCGATAGCTTGCGGGAATGCCCCTGTCGGACATTACTATGGTGACCTGATGCAGGGCCTCAGGGAGAAGGGTCCAGAAGTCCCAGTTGCTCTGCATAGACCTCATGTTCGTCCTGGGGTCCCTCTTTATCGCATGATTGAGGTCCGGGAATCTCAGAGGGTCCCTTAGGAAGAACACTGGAGTGTTGTTCCCCACGAGATCCCAATTCCCGTCCTCGGTGTAGAACTTCACGGCGAATCCGCGTATATCTCTCTCAGCATCCGCGGCTCCCCTCTCCCCGGCAACGGTGGAGAACCTTACGAACACGTCTGTCTTCTTACCGATCTCGGAGAAAACCTTCGCCTTAGTGTACTTAGTGACGTCTTGCGTCACTGTGAATGTCCCGAAGGCACCCGACCCCTTGGCATGCATCCTTCTCTCGGGTATGACCTCCCGATCGAAATGGGCCATCTTCTCCAGGAACCATGCGTCCTGAAGCATCATCGGGCCTCTGGGCCCTGCGGTCAGAGCGTTGTCGTTGTCCGGAACGGGGGCTCCGTTCTTGCTTGTAAGAGGTCTCCTGTCATTCATGGATTCGGACCTCCTTATCCCTATAAAAAGAAATCACCAGAAGCTTCTGAATGGAAAATTATAACCCGTGGACGCTATATCTGGCAACATGGCGGATGAGGCTTACGAAGCGATGTCCAAAGCCAAGCGGCAAAGGGACAGCGGAAACATCAAAGGCGCAGTGGCCACACTGGAGTCCTATTTGGAGAAGGACCCGCACAACACAAAGCCCCGTCTGCTCCTGGCAGAGATCCTGGTGTACGGGTCCGACAGCAGATCCTATGGTATGATGCAGCTTGACATCATATTGGACCTGGAACCGGACAACCATGATGCCAGGAAAGCGCTCGTCACGGTACTGAAGGACAAGAGGAAGAACGTAGAAGAGTGTGACAAACATTACCGATACCTCGTTGAGCACTGTCCCGAGGATGCGGACCTCATGAACAGCTATGCGATATTCTGCAAGCTGCAGCTGGTTGACTTCGACAGGGCAGAGGAGTTCTATCTGAAAGCGATAGCCCTGGAACCGAGGAACTCCGACTGCAGGATGAATTACGCCTATCTTCTGGCCGGGGACATGGACCGGCCTGAGGATGCGAAGGAGCAGCTGGAGGCTATTCTCTCCTATGACCCTTCAGATACCAAAGCTCAGAAGGCGCTCATACAGCTCATGGAAAGACGTTTCAATCCCGACGGGACGCCGAAGAAGAAGCGCCGTTTCTTCAGAAGAAGATGATCTTCGTGCACTGGACACGATTTAACGCTGTAAATAAATAATAGCGAAGGGCATTCAGACGCTAGGTGAATCAGATGACTGCTAAGCAGCTTAAAGGAAGCAAGACAGAGAAGAATCTCATGGAGGCCTTCTCTGGAGAGAGTCAGGCCAGGACGAAATACACATACTACGCCTCTCAGGCCAAGAAGGAAGGCTACGAGCAGATCGCAGAGATATTCATGGAGACCGCCGAGAACGAGAAGGAGCACGCCAAGCTCTGGTTCAAGGAACTCCACGGCGGAGGAGTTCCCATGACCATCCAGAACCTGAAGGATGCTGCGGCCGGGGAGAACTATGAATGGACGACCATGTACTCAGATTTCGCCAAGGTCGCCAGGGAAGAGGGTTTCGTGGACATAGCCAAGGCCTTCGAGAGCGTCGGCAGCATCGAGAAGCTGCATGAGGAGAGATACCTGAAGCTCCTGAGCAACATCGAGAACGGACTTGTTTTCGAGAGGGACGAGGTTGTCATGTGGAAATGCCGCAACTGCGGGTACATACATGTGGCGAAGAAGGCCCCGAAGGAGTGCCCTGCCTGCAAGCACCCGCAGGCATACTTTGAAGTCAGGGCTCAGAATTGGTGAAACCTGTTTCCCACCTCATGGTGGGACCTATTCTCTTTTTATCCTGCATCAGCTTATGCATTGAACATGAAAACCATCGATGTGCCCGAAGTTGAAGCAAAGTTCGCCTACCTGGACCCCGAAGAGATGCGCTGCATGATCAACAACCTCATATGCCGCGACGGCGACTGCCGCAGGTGCAGCTTCGTATCCGACGGATCCCTGTCGTACCTCACCGACGCCATATGCAACGAGCTCGAGATCATAAGGTACCTCCTGGGCGAGGACTTCGATGACGAGGACGATGAATCGTCCTGTGGCTGCGGATGCAGCTGCGACAGCGACGACAAAGAGGACTGATCACTTCAGCCTTATTGTCTCCAAATTCAAAGGGGCCTTCGTCTCTATCCTGTATTTCTGATACAGGGAAGAGGCGAGGTCCATACATTTTCTATCCTCCCCGTGCCCGATTATGACCTTGGTGGGCCTGGGCTCCATGGTGGATATGTACTTCATCAGCTGTCTCCGGTCGGAGTGACCTGAAAAACCGTCCACTGTCTCGATGTTCATCTTTACGTCCAGTTTTATGTTCTTGCCTCTGTCGTGGACGGTGATGTCCTTCCTGCCGCGCTGGATCATCCTTCCGGTCGAACCTTCGCTCTGATATCCGACGAACAAGAGCCAATTCAACGGATTGTCTGCCCATTCCTTGAAGTACTCCATGACCGGCCCGCCGGTCATCATACCGCTGGTAGCGAGGACTATGCACGGATCGGGCGAATGGCATATCTCCTCCCTCATGGCAGAGGTCTCGACCCTGCGGAATATGGGGGATAGGAAGGGATTCTCATTCTGCTGGAATATCTGGGTCTTCAGGCTGCTGTTGAGGAACTCAGGATATGCCGTATGTATGGCCGTGGCCTCCCATATCATACCGTCCAGATAGACCGGCATCTGAGGCAGCCTTCCGGTGCGCATCAT
>DAXF01000040.1:0-1578 GCA_002506255.1 Methanomassiliicoccaceae archaeon UBA367 | reverse complement strand
ACCTCCTGGGACCTTCCCACGGCGAAGACAGGTATCAGCACCTTGCCGCCCTTCTCCGTGGCCTGCTGCAGGAGATCGTGCATCTCCTGGGATGCCTCCATACGGCTGGGCTGGTTGTCCTTCGCCCCCCCGTATGTGGATTCTATGACCAGGGATTCAAGGCGTATGAACTTGTTAACCGCTGGATTGAAGAGCCAGGTCTTCTCGAATTTATTGTCCCCCGAGAATGCGACGTTGTGGAATCCGTTGCCTATGTTGAAGTGGGCTATCGCGGATCCCAATATGTGCCCGGCATTGTGGAACGTCAGCCTCACATCAGGGGATATGTCGGTCGTCTTGTCGTAATTGATCGGTATCACGTGCAGTATCTCATTCCTGACGTGGGACGCCTCGTAGGGCGCCTTTTTCGCCTCACCGTAGACCAGCTTGATGAAATCCAGCTGTAGCATGGCCATCAGGTCCCTGGTGGGGGGTGTGCAGTAAACAGGGCCGTCGTATCCGTACTTGAAGAGCACGGGCAGGATCCCGCAGTGATCCATATGGGCATGGGTTATCACAACGGCATCTATCTCGCTGAGAGGCTGCATCTCCGGGACGTTGAAGTAGGGGAACCCGTCGCTGGATGGATCTATCCCGGAGTCTATGAGTATCCTGCTCTCCTTCGTCTGAAGAAGCGTCGCTGATCTGCCGACCTGCCTGAAGCCTCCGAGAGCTGTCATCCTGACGAACTGCTCCCCGGACTCCAGGGTGGGCCTGGATATCTTACGGCCTATGCGCCTGAGTATCTCGGTCCTCTCTTCCCTGTTGTGCCTCAGGTATCCTCTGACATCCGAGATCGTCTTGGAGTGTATGGGGGGTGCCCTGACAGGCTTTATGTTCCATCCGGTCTCGGCTCTTATCTCATTGAGCAGCTGCCCTCCCTTGCCCACTATCACATGGGGATTTATGGCCTCGACCATGACCACGCCCGTATCGTAATCGAAGAACATGTCCGTTATGTTGGCATCTGCCGGGGACATCTCCTTTATCCTTGCCTCCACATCGTCGGAATCACTGAGGGACTTGGGATCTGGCCTTATGTCGAATCTCTTCCTGAGCTGGTTGGCCAGCTGCTTTGTGATATTGGAATCCTCTGAGAACTTCTCGAAATCCTTGGAATATATGACGACTATCGGTCCCTCGAATTCGATGCCCGATACATCTATGTCAGCTGGCACTATTTTGCGTATCTCCTCACGTAGCGTGTCGAAGAGTCTGTCCGTATTCATCTCGAACCCTGTCTATAATGTATGGAATGCGTTTGGTAAGGGGTTTGATTGAGCTTCAGTTGGGATATCTGAACCCGAGCTCTGCGGCACGCGCCCTTATGGCTTCCTCGGGCAGGGACTCGAAACCGTCCGGCCCGATGAAGGATATGAGCATGCCGTCACCGGATGCGGAATCCCTTCTTATGGAGGAGTTGAGAGCTGCTATGGCGAGATCGATTCCTTCCTCGCGTGTCATGCCCTCCCTGTATTTCTCCTCTATGACTCCCATAGCGAAAGAGGACCCGGACCCGACGGACATGTAGTTGTCCTC
>DAXF01000084.1:7015-7649 GCA_002506255.1 Methanomassiliicoccaceae archaeon UBA367 | reverse complement strand
GTCATCGGCAGGAGCAGTCCAAGTGAGAGCTGCACTTCCGATTCCGGCTATAGCTCCAAGATCGGCAGGTGCGCCCGGCGGGGTAACTACGACCAAGGTCATTCCAGTCCATGGAGATACATCAAATCCTGTCTTGCCGTAGATGTAGTAAACAGTAAGGGTGCTACCAGTATTCGCCCAGTCTGTGCCGACGCTTGGGGCGTTCCCCTTGAATCTCATAGTCGTCAGATCCTCACAGCCTTCGAATACGTAATTGCTTATGCTGGAGACTTTGCTCCCGAATATGGAATCTGTAAGGGAAGCGCACCCTTTGAATGCATCTGCGCCTATGGAGGTGACCTTATCCGGTATGTTGATGCTTGTCAGACTGGTACAGTTCTTGAATGTCTTGTTACCGATACTTGTAACGTTATCGGGTATGATGATATTCGTAAGATCATGACAATCCAAGAACAGCTCATTGCTAAGGCTGGTAACCCCGCTCCCCATCGAGACATGTGCCAGGGAAGTGCATCCCTTGAATGTGCCGTCTCCGATGTAAGTAACGCTGTCCGGTATGTTGATGCTTGTCAGGTTGGGGCAGAGGGAGAATGCTTCACTGCTGATATGGTCCACTTCGCTTCCGAGAGTTACG
>DAXF01000084.1:5015-6646 GCA_002506255.1 Methanomassiliicoccaceae archaeon UBA367 | reverse complement strand
TATTTAGCAGCCAATCCGCCGATGGTGCCCGGGATCTCTACAATGCCGCCCGGGCCGTTGTATCCGTTTATCCGCAAACCGCCACCATACTCGGTGGTTTCAAATAGGGACTGTTTCACAGCAGTTACACCGTGCCACGTTGGGCTGAAGCCTATGGCACCATCAAAATAGTAGACTTTGAGATTCATGTGTGTGCCAAGGACCCAATCATTACCGACATTGGCCGGCGCATTGCCCATGAATTTTATCGTTTGCAGACCGGAGCAATCCATGAATATTCCGGACCCGAGTGCGTTCACCTTGCTCGGCAGAAAGATCTTCATCAGGGATGTGCATCCCTCGAATGCATAATTGCCCAAGGAGCTGACATTGTTTCCGATAACTATCTTCGTCAGGGCCGTGCAGCCTTCAAACGCGGAACCATAGATCGTGGTCACGCTGTCCGGAATCGTAATGCTTGTTATCGCGGTTTTATTCTCAAATGCCGATCCGCCTATGTATCTCACTGATCTCCCATCGATCGTATCGGGTATGACCACCTCGTTCGCCCCCGTGTACCCGGTTATGGTGACATATCCGCTTCCATCGACCGAATACTCGAAACCTTCAGGGCTCGCCGCTCCATTCACATCGAAGATCGAGTCTGATGAAATCATAGCCATCATGACGATCAGGGATACAGATGCCAAGCACATCTTCTTCCACATAAGAATCAACTAAAATACCGTGTTATCCGAGATATAAAGCATGCTGTCCCGTACAACCGTCCCCGCGCTGGGCCAGCCTTGAATGGGAGGACAGAATGATGTCGGTTTGTGATGTCCGGGTTCTCGGGAGCGAGTATAAAACCGTATCTTGGGGCCGATACCCGTACGTTCTAAAGGACAAAGAGTCCGACGGAAGGCGCAGTATTCCCGTGGGACTCAGTCTGTCATCACGTTGCCGCCGATCGCCCTCATGGAAGAAGGGACACCAGGGTCCACTATGAGTGAATCCAGGTGCCTGAGCTGCTCAACAAAGGCCTCCACTGTCCTGGCCTTCTGCCTCTTCATGAAGGAGATTATGCTCCTGTTGACCGCCCTATAGGCGTCTTTCAGCGCCATGTCCGGACGGTTCTGTAATATGAGGTCGTTCTCCACGCTGACGGTCATCGAACAGACGGCCCTCAGTTGGTTCATTCCGCCTTTAGCTGCCCGACCCCTCGCGCTCTCGAAAGAGAAGGGGTTGATAGCAATGGAGAACGTTATGAGCTTCATGCGCTGGGCTATCTCAGCCACAATAGGGGCTGCACCGGTTCCGGTGCCGCCACCCATGCCGGCGACTATGAACACGATATCGTGCCCGCTCAGAGCATCGGATATGTCGTCCATGTGAGCCTGGGCGCATCTTTTGCCAAGCAGGGCATCCCCGCCGGTACCCTGTCCCTTGGTGACATTCCTGCAGATGAAGAGCTTCTTGTCCGCGCTTATGGCTTCCAGAGCCGCACGGTCTGTGTTGATCGCGATGGTGTCTGCAGAGGCGAAGTCCCAATAGACGCTGTTGATCACGTTGCAACCGGCCCCGCCTATGCCCACTACGGCTACGCGCGGCTCGATGACAGTGTCCTCATTGTCGAAGTCGTTCGCCATTTT
>DAXF01000084.1:0-4860 GCA_002506255.1 Methanomassiliicoccaceae archaeon UBA367 | reverse complement strand
TGTCGAAGTCGTTCGCCATTTTTTCCATCCCATCTGCACGTTCATTTAAGTTGTTTCAACAGACCTGGGAAGAGTAACGGATCCTTACGGACCCGAGATCCCATCCCTCCTCCAGGTCTATCCCTTCTGAGTCCTCACTTCGTCACCAGATCGGAAGTGGCAAGCCGGTATGCGTCGTGGGCGATCTTCTGGTCCGTATTCTGCGGACGCAGGAACTCGCGGATCTTGAGCCTGATGAAATCAGCCGCATCGAATGCATCACCGCTCTTGACCACTGCATCTATTGCCATCATCTCCGCTTCGGTGAAACGGACGAGGATCCCGTCGCTTTCTGATACCGCAACATCAGCATCCCTATTGATGTATTCGCGGACGGCAGTTCTGATGAACATTGATTGGCTGCCGAGTTCCGGGTGCTCAGACAGATAAGAATCCATGTCCCGGACCTCATCTGCTCCCATCCTGAGCGTTACCTGCCTCCCAATGTTCATCTTCATGCCTCTATCAGCCCATAGAGCCCATCCCTTCAGGCTTAGATGAGAAGACGTAATGCGTGTATTTAATGGTTGTCTTACATTGCATTACATTTGCAATACGGGCCGAAAACATGCATTTCACATGTCAGACGCGTCAGATCTCTTACGTCACGCCCCATGTTTCGCATAGTTATATAATTAAAGCACACTTTGAAGTGGCATCAAATCCGAGGGTGTCTGTAGTTGCCTGATTATGAGAGCATGGAGAAGAAGTGGCAGGTCAGATGGTCTGACCGGAAGCTCAACGAGTCCGAGAGGGACGAAAGACCGAAGTTCATGATAATATTCGCATATCCCGGCGTTACGGGATACCTGCATGTCGGTCACATGAGGGGATACACCTATGCAGATGCCATCGGCAGATACAAGCGCATGACAGGATACAATGTCCTGTTCCCCGTGGGCACCCATGCAACGGGCAATGGTGCCATAAGCCTTGCCGCCAGGATAGCGGCCGGGGACAAGGGCATCACAGACTACATGATAAGGAACGGATGCCCCCCGGAGAAGCTGGAAGGCGAGCTGAGGGATCCTCTGAACGTTGTCTGGTTCTTCAATGACGTATATCAGGAGGAGTACTGGAAGAGGTTCGGCTTCCTTGCGGATTGGCGCAGGTTCACATGCACCCTTTATCCAGACTATTCCAAGTTCATGCAGTGGCAGTTCCGCAAGCTCAACGATGCAGGTCTTCTCATACAGAAGCCGTATTTCGCGCCGGCCTGCCTCTCATGCGGCCCGGTGGCCGTCGACCCCTCGGAAACGGACCTTTCCAAAGGAGGCACCGCGGAGACGCAGGAGTACACGCTGCTCAAATTCAGGTCGGGCAACGAGATCCTGGTGGCAGCCACTCTGAGGCCGGAGACCGTCTACGGGCAGGTCTGCTTCTGGGTGAATCCGGATGTGGAGTACCTCAAGGTACGCAGCAACGGGGAGACGTGGATAGTTTCCCCTCAGGCATATGAGAAGCTCAGACATCAGAAGGACGGCCTCGAGAGCATAGGGGCGGTGAAAGGTTCCGATCTCATCGGCCGCATGTGCACAGCGCCCATGATACACAGGGAGGTCCCTGTTCTTCCGGCGGCTTTCTGCGACCCGGATGTGGGGACGGGCATGGTCACATCAGTGCCTTCCGACGCTCCTGACGATTGGATGTCACTTACCAAGCTTAAGAAGGACCATTCATACATGGAAAGGTACGGCGTAACGAAGGAGATGGTAGATTCTATAGTCCCCGTTTCGATAATATCCATGAAGGGATACGGAGAATTCCCTGCCCAGGATATCGTCGAGCGCATGGGGATAAAGGACGCTGACGATCCCCGTCTCGAAGAGGCGAAGAAGCAGGTCTACAAGGACGGCTATCACCTCGGTTTCATGAAGGACGTCTGTGGAGAGTTCGCAGGCATGCGCGTCGAGGAGGCCAAGGACCGCATGAAGCAGGCCATGATCGACTCCGGGGAGGCGGATGTATTCTATGATCTCTCAGAGGAAGTGGTATGCAGATGCGGCTGCAAGGTCGTCATCAAGAGGATAGACGACCAGTGGTTCATCGATTACGGGAACGAGAATCTCACCCAGAAGACGTCAGATCATTGCAAGACGATGACGATCAACCCTATCGAGTATTACAACAATGTGCACGCGGTCCTCAAATGGTTCAGGGAGAGGGCATGCGTGCGTCTCGGGAATTGGCTGGGCACGAAGTTCCCATTCGACGAGAGGTGGATTATCGAGGCCATATCCGATTCCACGCTCTACCCCGTCTACTATCTGATCTCCATGTACGCGAACGACGGGCGCATAAGCCCGGAACAGATGACGGAGGAGTTCTTCGACTATGCGATACTGGGGAAAGGAGATGCGGAAGCGGTATCGAAGGAATGCGGTGTGGACGCGTCCCTTCTGGAAGAGATAAGACAGGATGTCCTCTATTGGTACCCTCTTGATATGAATCTAGGAGGGAAGGAGCACATGACGGTGCATTTCCCGGCGTTCCTGAAGAATCATGTGGCGATACTGCCCCCGGAGATGTGGCCAAAGGGGATAACGGTCAATTGGTACATAACCGGCAAGAAGAGCAAGATCTCAAAATCCAAGGGCGGTGCCCAGCCGATACCCGGGGCGGCGAAGAAGTTCGGTGCCGACGGTATGAGGTTGTACTATGCGCACGTCGCATCCCCCTTCGCGGATGTGGAGTGGGATGAGGATACCCTGATGTCGTATTCCCAGAGGATAGACAGGATATCTTCTTTCATAGGTGACCTGTCCTCGTACAATGGCCCCGCTACGGAGATGGATGCATGGCTCGTCTCCAGGATGAACACCCACGTAGGTGCGATACGGTCAGCGATGGAGAGGTACGATCTGAGGCAGATGGCCACTGTTGCGTATTTCGAGATATTCAACGATTTCAAATGGTATCAAAGGAGGGGCGGCGGAGATCCCGGCACCATATCGGATTGTCTCAGGAAATGGATAACTGCCATGATGCCAGTGACCCCTCATATGGCGGAGGAGATGTGGGAGGCCGCAGGATTCGACGGTCTCGTTTCCGAGGCACAGCTTCCCGAGGCGGGGGAGCGTTCCGTGCCCGCTGAGTACGGCGAGGATCTCATAAGGGAGGTCATGTCCGATGCCCAGCAGATAATAAAGGTCACAGGGATCGAACCGAAGCGCATGGTGCTCTATACAGCACCTTCATGGAAGATCAGGATCCTGGGGAAGGCGCTGGAGCTGCAGGACAAAGGGGAATTGAGCATACCCTCCCTGACGAAGGCATGCATGTCCGATCCTGACATAAGGGGTCATGGCAAGGCCGCTTCGGACATGGCCCGCAAGACGGCAGAGGATATGATGCGCCTGCCCGCAGGGAGCATGAGGCCTATGTTCGAATCGGATGAAAGGGCGCACCTGGCCGCGGCAACGGTATTCCTGTCCAAGGAGATGGGCCTCGAGGCCGAGGTCTATTCTGCAGACGAGGATGGGAAGTACGATCCCAGCGACAAGGCGAAGATGGCGGTGCCCGGAAGACCGGCTATATATCTGGAGTGATTCAGCCCCATCTTTTGTAGAGGTCGTGCTCCAGACCGAGCTGGTCCATGCACCTTCCGACAACGAAGTCGACGACGTCGTCCAGGGTCTTCGGTCTATGATAGTAGCCAGGATTCGCGTCCAGTATGCACACCCCGTTCCTGGCAAGCTTCAGCTCGTTCTCCAGCACCACGGCGCTCTTCGGTGTCTCCCTTACCACGAGCACGAGTTTCCTGGATTCCTTCATGGCAACGGCAGCGGCACGGGTTATCAGCGTGTCGGCAAGGCCGTTGGCGATCTTGCCCAAAGAAGAAGCGCTGCAGGGGACGATGATCATCGCATCGAAGCGATAGCTTCCCGAAGATATGGGGGCGAACAGGTCCCCGTCGTCGTAGACGGCATCAGCCAGTTTCTCCAGCCCTTCGGGGCCGCACTCCAATTCCGTAGGTATGATGCTCTTGGCAACATCGGACATCACCAGGATCTTCTCTCCAGGGAGTGTCTCAAGGAGCCTTTTGCCGTACACCGCGCCGGAGGCGCCGGTCATGGCCACGACGAATCTCATGCCTGATGCATAGTTCGGAGTGTTTAATAATGTTTGACGATGAGCCATCGATGGATTGATATATCCCGAGAGAATCTCTCGCATTACGGTTATTGCACTTTAGGGTGCACCGTGGCAGGCATTTCGCCTGCAGGTCGTACGGGGGCCAAGGCCGAACGTGCGAAGAGACTTTTCATTCCACTTGTAGCAACGCTTATATACGATTCTCCTTTACCAGACTTCATCGTCGTGCGGCACACGTCCGCGCGGCTCCGAGAGGTAGAAATCAATGGTAACCGTCTATGACGTCCCTGCGGAGAAACTCATACTCAAGACGGCCGAGAAGCTGAAGCAGAACTCGGCCATCGCACCCCCTGAGTGGGCTGAGTATGTCAAAACCGGCAGGCACACTGAGAAGGCGCCCGTTCAGGATGACTGGTGGTACACAAGGGCCGCCTCCATCCTGAGAAAGCTCTATGTGAAGGGCCCCATGGGGACTTCCAAGCTTGCAGCAGAGTACGGAGGATCCGCGGATAACGGATCCATGCCGAACAAAGCTGTTAAGGGCAGCCGCAACATAGTTAGAAAATGCATGATCCAGCTTGAGAAGGCCGGATATCTCGTTCCTAAGGAGAAGAAGGGCCGCATGATCAGCCCCAGCGGAATGTCTCTTTTGGACAACGCCGCCAAAGAGGTACAGGACGAGATGAAATCATGAGGATGTGAACAGCATGGAAGATCCTGAACTGG
>DAXF01000088.1 GCA_002506255.1 Methanomassiliicoccaceae archaeon UBA367 | reverse complement strand
ATACACCAGATAATACACGGGCCTGTTGACGCGGACCAGATGGACTATCTTCTGAGGGATGCTCACTATACGGGAGTGGTCCTTGGTACAATAGACATAGACCGGCTGCTCAGTCAGATACGGATAGGCAAAGGCAGGATGGTAGTCGGTAAGGGGGGCATAGCGGCCACCGAGGGGCTGATGGTCTCCAGGGCTCTGATGTACTCCTCAGTTTACTATCACAAGACGGTCAGGATCGCGGAGATGATGCTCACCAAGGCCGCCGAGATATCTGGCACAGATCTTTCCGAGCTTTATCTGATGAATGACGGGATGTTCATCAACCGTATCATCAGCACCGGAGGCAGGGCCTCAGATCTGGCCAGGAAGGTCATGAACCGCAGGCTGTACAAGAATGCCTATGTCATGCAGACCACAAACTTGTCGGATGATGCGAAAGCGGAGCTGGTCAAGCACACCGGATATGCAGGCAGGAAGGCTCTTGAGGCGGAGATCGCCCATGAGGCGGGATTGGAGGACCACGAGGTGGTGATAGATATGCCGTCCCGGTCGACCCTGCTCTCCAGCGTGAAGATAGGCAAGACGGACGTCTATATCATAGACGATGACGGCCGCATGAAGCCCATATTTAAGATCTCCCCTCTGGCCAAGGCGCTGCAGAGCCGCGAGATATTCGACTGGGCCATAACCGTGTCGGCGCCCCCCGAGCATGCGGAGAGGGTGATGAAGGCTTCCGGGAGGGTATTATCCCTTGATGACCCCGATGGGTCTAAGACTGGCGACCTTCCCGGCTAATCCGGACCCGGAGACGACTGAGACAACTTCCTCGACGTCCTTGTATGTCTGAGGTGCCTCTTCCACCAATCCTCCGTCGGAACCGCTCCTGAGGATTATGCCGTCCTTTTTCATATCGGCCCTAACATCCGATGCTCTGATGGATCTCAGGGCCGCTTTGCGGGACATCCTTCTGCCGGCACCGTGGCAGCTGGAGCCGAAACTGAGGTCCATGGCGCCCTGCAGGCCTACCAGAACGTACGTTCCGACGGACATGTCGCCCGGTACGATGACAGGCTGACCCACGGCTCTGTACCTCTCGGGAACGTCAGGATGCCCTGCGGGGAAGGCTCTTGTCGCTCCTTTCCTGTGGACTAAGACCTCCATTTCCCTGCCGTTCACTTTATGGTGCTCCTTCTTGGCTATGTTGTGAGCTACATCGTAGACCATTTTCATTCCGAGGTTCTCGGCGGAGGATCCGAAAACCTTCTCGAAGGATTCCCTGACCCAATGTGTGATCATCTGCCGGTTCGCCCAAGCATAGTTGGCGCCGCATGACATGGCTGCGAAGTAGTCTGCCCCTTCTTTGGAATCGAGAGGAGCGCATGCGAGCTGCGGGTCCGGGAGGGATATGTTGTGCTTCTTGATGTACCGCTCCATCTCCTGTATGTAATCCGTGGCTATCTGATGGCCGCATCCCCGGGAGCCGCAGTGCACCGTCACCGTGACAGTTCCCTTCTCCAGGCCGAAAACCTTGGCTGTATTTTCATCGAATACTTCGTCCACGAGGTCCAATTCCAAGAAGTGGTTGCCGGAGCCCAGAGAGCCCAGTTGAGGTATGCCGCGCTCTTTGGCCTTGTCGCTCACTTTGGAAGGGTCGGCACTGCTCATGCAGCCGCCGTTCTCGGTAACGTCAAGATCGTCATCCCAACCGAAGCCGTTCTCCACGGCCCAGCGGGACCCGTGCATCAGGACATTGTTTATCTGGTCCTTTGTGAGCCTGCCGAGCCCCTTCGAGCCCAGCCCCGAGGGGACATTGGCATATATCGTGTCCATAAGGGAGCCGAGCTTTCCTGCGAGGTCCTTCTCCCGCAGATCGGTCCTTATCAGCCTCACACCGCAATTTATATCGAATCCTATGCCGCCGGGGGATATGAATCCGGTTTTGGCGTCCACTGCGGCCACGCCGCCGATGGGGAAGCCGTATCCCCAATGGACGTCGGGCATGGCAACGGAGCTGCCGACGATCCCGGGAAGGCATGCGACGTTGGCCGCCTGCAGTATCGAATTATCCTCGGATATGGAAGGGAGCATGCTCTCGGATGCGAATATGACTGCATCAGCCCTCATACAGGGGACAGACCCCTTGGGTATGCGCCATCTGTGATCGTCCACCCTCTCAAGATCTCCTTTCCATGACATGGGTGATAATATCCTCTCAGATTGATAAATAGGGGCCGGGACCGAGATTTGAACCCGAGTCAGGGGATCCACAGTCCCCTAGGATAACCAAGCTACCCTACCCCGGCCATTTAGGTACGCTGTGATTATATCTTCATAATTAAAGGTTGTTCAAACTTTCCGTCTTACGAGGCGGTTCGGGCTGTTTGCGGGAACACAGAATGTCCCGGAACAGCATTCGTCCGCCGGTCTGTTTTTCAAAGGATGGCCTACCGCGTCTGATTTCAGACACAAGAATTAATTATACGGCAGAAGTCTCAAGATATCATGAAGAGGAACATCATATCAGTTCTGGACATGAAGGACGATATGCCCGAGATCGTGGATCTGGCAATAAAGCTTAAGAAGGAGCGCGGGCGCCACGGTGATCCTCTGAAGGGCAA